>DQWD01000088.1 GCA_011042725.1 Candidatus Aminicenantota bacterium
ATCAGTGTAGATATTTTGACGCAGCGTAAAAAATGGGTAAAAAAGAGCGGGGTCGAACTTGGGGAAGATAACGATAGAAGAATATTTACAGATAACAACGGCGTCCTTGGCTGATAAACTAAATTGGTTGTCGGTTCGCAATAAAGTGAAAAGGGGAAAGCCGAAGGGCTTAAAATTCTGATTTAGGGCACTTCGTCTGGTAATGGTGTAATATTGCAGAAGTTGGCCAATATTATCTGAGTCAGGATTGAGAATAATATTTTTTACGCCAGCCTGCAGGACTTTTTCGGCTTGTTGGGCCAAGTTTTCTAGCGAATGGCTAGTTAGAATTAAACTGGCTTCATAATCTTGGGCTAATTTTATGTCTTCATCTTCGACTTCCTGAGAGAGCAAAATGGCG
Organism: Candidatus Aminicenantota bacterium; assembly: GCA_011042725.1. GTDB lineage: Bacteria > Acidobacteriota > Aminicenantia > Aminicenantales > Aminicenantaceae > JdFR-80. The sequence goes on from DQWD01000088.1 coordinate 401, forward strand.
GGAGACTCATCTTGAAGAAGTTCTAATCCAGCTCGAAGAGCCTTTTTATCCCGAGAGTTGAGAATAACTCCTTTAGTGGAGACTTGTTTTATCAGGTTTAGAGTCGCTAACAAGTCCTGAGTCTCATCGGAGTCATGAGTGACTAGAAACAAGTCAGCTTTAAGCATTTCCCCCACTCTCTCGATTTGGTAGTCTTCTACTTGTTTTATTTGAGAGCGAAGATTTTCCTGGTTTTCTGAGGTATGCAACTCGATGCCCAAACCTGGCTGGTGATAAAAAGTTTTTTCATGACGAAACATTACTGTTTCGTCGCCAATTTGTAACGGCGGGGAACTGCCTATCTTTATTAACCGGATCGGGGGTTCGCTGGCAGCTCCTAAAGCAGCTTTAGCTTCATCAGAAGCGTAAGGACACTGATCCAATTCTGCTTTCTTTTGGGCCAACTTCATGGCAAAGGCTAAGCAAGTCGGCACACCACACTCGCCGCAATTAGTTTTCGGCAAGAGTTTAAATATTTCAAGTCCAGATAAAGCCATTTTAATCTCCCCTTTTTGATTTGAACATTTCGTCAATATTTTTCTTGACCACCTCCGCCGCTCGAGGATGATACATGATGACCAGCTCAGCGCCGGCGACTAAAAAACTCATGGCGGTGATTATCTCCCAATAAGCACTTCTCAGTTCTGGATCTCCCCATTCTGGATATTCATCTGCTGAGGCTCTGGCTTCTTTTACCCGAGCACTTTCGTAGCCCGGATTAATGAGCATCGGTAAGGCCAGCATATCATCTCCAGCCAAGCCAGAGATCCTGATGCGTTCCATTATGGAATAAGTATATTCCAGGCCATACCCTAAAGTGCTAGTTAGAGGATCGATGACGATTTTGTTAAGAGGGAAGCTCATATCATTTAGGAGGATATTAAGCTGTTTAGCCAGATTAACATCAATCGGAGTTTGAGCCACCAAGCAATGATCATAAGCAAGACAAGCCGCAGCTATTGTTTTATAGTTTTCAGTTTCGACATAGTTAATCAAACAATTCTCTCCGGCGGTAAGTTCACATATTTTTTTCATTACTTGATTGATTTTTTCGAAGTGACTGTGTCCGCTAATAATTAAAGGGACTTTTACGCTTTCGAGAACCTGCTTAACAACCTCGGCTGCTTCATCGGGGCTTTTATTGCCTTTTTCAGGGTGTGTTCCCTCCAAGCGAATGCTAATTGCTTCAGCTCCATATTCTTCAACACATTTTTTAGCCATCTCTCCTGGCTTATCAATGACATCTTGAAAGTAATCGAGGAGAGCAGGAGGATATTTAGCTGGCATTTGGTCAAAAACTTCCATGGCTACTACCGGGCGATGAGGGTGTTCTCCTTCAAAAAAATGAAAAGGTAAAGCAGTGCTGCCCCCGAGGGTAATGGTGTGAGACCGAGTTCCACCTTGCTCGGGTGTGGCGCCAAAGGTGACTTCCCTAATGCGACCCGGGTTGTTTTCTTTAGGGAGCTCAAATTTCATTGTTTATTTTCTCCTCCAAAAAGGATTAGTTTAGTCATTAAATTTTCTAACGCTTTGAATGCCTGACAATTATCAAGAATTGGCCAGATAGGAAGGCCGGCTTGGTCTCTGTGCATGATTTGATTGTCTTCGGGAATTATGCCTAGCAAGGGTATTTTTTCCTGATGAATTGCTTTTTCGACCGAATCTGGGAGGGGATTATTAGCCCGATTCAAGATTAAGAACTTTTGGTCAACTCGGGTGTCAAGTTCTTTTATCAACCGGCTGATTTTTCCTGATGTCTGGATCCCTCGAATGATAGGATCTGATACAATCAGCAAGTAATCTATCTTTTGGGTGGTTCGCCGACTAAGATGTTCCATGCCAGCTTCATTGTCGATGACGACATAGTCATAATTTTGGCTCAAAGTAGCCAGAACATCTCGCAGCAGACTATTGGCATAGCAATAACAACCTGGTCCCTCAGGGCGGCCCATAGCTATTAAATCAAATTGAGGAGTCTCCAACAGGCTGCAATGAATTTTATATTCCAGAAATTGCTGTTTGGACATTCCACTAGGTAAGTTATTCCCTAAGGTTTTCATTTCCTCGCGAATGCCCCCTATAGTTGAGTTGATTTCTACGCCCAATAATTGATTAAGATTAACATTTGAATCAGCATCTACGGCCAAGATAGAGCCAGCGCCTTGCTGACTCAACCAGCGAATGATCATGGTGGCCACCGTCGATTTTCCGGTGCCACCTTTGCCGGCAATAGCAATTGTTTTCATTGTTTTTTATTCATCTTAGTTTAAAGCAAGGAAGGCATGGAGAGAGCTGGGTGGTTCATTTTGGTTATGTATTCAAGAACTTCTTCTTCAGTGACTGCTACTGTTTCATCAGCAATCATTTCCAAGAAATTATCTATCCCTTCTTCCTCGCCAATTTGCTGAAGAATGGGAGCCAATTCCTCTTTCAGTTGTTTATTCATCCAGACAATTCTCTTGTGGCCACCTTCAGCCATTACGAATTTTTTGCTGCCCACATATTGTTTGCTATGTCCCATAAAACCAGGAGTCTGGACTCCACCTCCAACCATCCCGGCCAGGGTTGAAAATTTCATGCCGCTAGGGGTCATCCCTGCGTAATCGCGGTATACAATCATGATCCCATTAGTCGAAGGAAGAACACAAGAGATACACTCGAAACAGCCACAAGAAGTCATTGGGTATTCAATTATGCTGTAAGCATTAAAAAATTCAACTGTTTTGTTGGAATTAACATAGACGAATTCATTAATTCCTTGCCATTGGCCTTTAAGAGGATCGATTACTTTCCCCTTTTTCACGGGCTGGTTAGGCCCAGTGGGAGTAATTTTATGAGCAGCTTTGCCGTCGAGCCAATTGTAAGCCCCGCACAATCCTGAACGTTCAGGAGTAATAATGCAGACGTGGTTAGGAGCGAAAGATTGGCACAACGTGCATGAATAAAAGGTATCTACTTTCTCATCGGTTAAATCAGCTAAGCGAGCGTCTCTTTTTTTATAGACTTCCCGCGCATATTCGAGTAGTTCTCGTACCTCCTTCTCCCGGGTATAAATTTTCACTTGAACTTTGTCCACTAGTTTAGAAAATTCAGAATGGAGTTTAGCTTGAATAATAGAGCCAAAATGTTTAAATTTAAACCCTTTTTCCTTGGCCTCATCACTGATGCGGGCCCAATTAATATCTCGTTGTCCGAGATGGAAGACACCGTGGGCACAGTTAATGAAATCGTGAGTTTGGCGCTCGAGGACAGGCTCAAAATCTGGTTGCATCTCCCGACCGGCGACTTCAATCCAAAGGCCGAATGGAAGTTGACTGCCTCTTTCAACTTCGTCAATCTCAGGGCCGATGACTTCGATTTTTCCGTCTTCGATCTCATCTAGATTTTTGGTGGTTAAAAATTCAAAACCTGGGATTGATGGTCCAGCCAACTCAACATACATTTCTTCTTTGCGTACCCGCTCTCCTTGAAACGCAGGGCCAAAAGGCACGGGAATGGGTACTTTGCTTACTTGGATCTTTAACCCTCTAACTTCAATCGCTTTAGACACGATTTTATCGTGAGGGACCGGCGAGACTACATGTTCATAAGTACAGATGCCAGTTGGTAGAATTTGATCTATATCAGTATCAGCGATAGTGGGGAACCCGTAATTAATGGCTCCAGCAGCTTGAGCATGTTTTTCATCATCGACAGGTCCTAAGGCCAAGACAAAAGCAAAAACTCTATTCTTGTTGTAAAGAAGAACTTTCTGATAATTTCCCGGCTGGACGCCTCCAAAAGAAAGAGCAACTCTAGTTGCAAAGCCTAGAGAATGGATACAAGCAGTGACATCTTCTCCAAGGGGAACCAATCTTGTTTCCCAACCCATCTGAACTCCTTCTTGTTGGAGTTGATGGGCCATTGATTTACCATCAGTGCTCGCGGCCATAAAAACGTATAGATTTTTTTCCTGAAGTTCGCGGGCAATTTTGACCGCAATTTCGTTAGTAGGGCAATAACCAACACAGAGGGCAAAACCAGGGGCTGTGCCGTCAACAAATTCGATACCTCTTTCTCTCATAATAACATCATTAGCTGCTCCTAACCAAAGATGGCCATCTCTTGGCATTGGCTCTGGGAGATAGGGGAGCGGATCCTGAGTGTATTTCAGGGCCTCGATTATTTCATCGGCAAAGAGAGTAGCCATGCCCGCATCGAGAGTGTGCCCTAGATAAGGCAGCCAGAGTTTTTCCTCTGGCAAGGGAGGCAGTAATTCTTTAGCCTTCTGAAGGAGGTCGGTAAGTCCCCCTACGGTTTCAATCTTTTGCCCCAGGATTCCGTAAGAAATAGGTAAATAATAACCAGTATTCGGAAATTCTATTTTGGTCTCAGAGCCTTTTTCTTTTAAAGCCTGGTTGAGTTCTTTTTCGGCTCGATTTACTAATTTGTGAGCTCCTCGGATAGCTCGGGTAGCGATTAATTTTGACATTAATTTTCCCCTTATTAATTCTTAAATTTTTAATTCCCTTCTCATAGCCATATCGTAAAGCACTCTTTTTCGGCCTTTACTAATGCCTAATTTTTCCCGTTTGTGATTAATATGATCAATGATTTTAGCTGCCATTTGAGACGTGTCCTCTTCGACATCCCATTTCCCACCAAGTATTTTTTCGCATTCTTCGAAGATATGATGAGAAAAAACAGAACTGCCGGTTACAGGCATACCTATTCCAAAAACAACATAAACGCCAGAGGCAACAAAGTATTGTCCAATGGAAATAGCTTTTTCGCTCATCCATTCTGGGGCAGCTCCGGCCACCGGAAGATCACTGATGTCATCACCCAGACCGCCTACTTTGACCATCTCGGAAAGAGCGATAAGTAGACGACTGTTATCGACGCAAGAGCCCGAATGGAGGACTGGTGGCATGCCTACTGCCCGGCAAACTTCGGCTAAGCCCGAACCAGCATATTTGGTGGCTGATTCAGGGGTTAAAAAACCAGCCTTGGCACAGGCTGTAGCAGAGCATCCCGTTTGAACAACTAAAATATCGTTAGCAATAAGTTCTTCGACTAAACTTACATGCCCCTGATCATGAACAATTTTGGGGTTACAACAGCCCACTACCGCCGCCACCCCTCTGATGCGGCCATTAATAATATTGTCATTAAGGGGGGTGTATGAGCCTCTAAATCTTCCTCCTAGCATGTAATTTATGGCCTCATGACTGAATCCGGCCACCAAATCCATTTTTTGTTTAGGAATATCCACCGAGTTGCGATGGGAGAAGTTGAGAATAGCATCACGGATTATCTTTTTGGCTGTTTCCAGAGAATTATTCTCAGAGATATCAAGAAATTCAGCGCCCTTAATTTTTGCTTTAGGAGAAGTAGTTATCACCTTAGTATGGTAATGCTGGCTTACATCGGGTAAGGAAGACATGATACATTGGACATCAACAAGCATGGTTTCTACAGCTCCGGTGGCTATCGCCAGCTCCTGCTGCAAGACATTGCCAGCCACAGGAAGACCATGTCTTAACAATATTTCATTGGCTACACAGCAAATTCCTACCAGATTAATTCCAGCTGCTCCGTGCTTTTTGGCCAAATCAATTAACTCTTTATCCTGGGAGGCAATAACCAGCATTTCAGAGAAGGCTGGCTCATGTCCATGGACAGCAATGTTAACCTCTGATTCCGAAAGAACTCCGAGGTTTACTTCGCCTCGAATTGGAGAGGGGGTACCATAGAGGATGTCCTGCAGCTCAGTAGCTATCATCGACCCGCCCCAACCATCGGCCAATGCTGTTCGACAAGCTTGAAGAAAAATATTCTGGTGCTCTTGATCGACCCCCACGCTTGTGCGATGGAGCATTTCGACAATCTCTCTGTCTATTCCCCTGGGAATGACTCCTAGTTGACGCCATAATTCTTGGCGTTTGACTGGGGCTAGTTTAGTGAAAGATAGTTCGCCTTCTTGTTGGCCAAATTCGGCCAGGAGAATCTCAGCTACTTCTTTGGCAATATCTTCTTTGGCTCTGTCTTGAATAGAAAGGCCCAAGGTGGAGGCCACTTTTTTCAGCTTATTGCTATCTTTTATAGAATGGTCTGAATCTGGATGTTGAGCGGCTAACAAAAGAGTTTTAGCTACTTCCCGGCCATGGTCAGAATGAGCTGAAGCGCCACCGGCGACCATTCGGGCAAAATTACGAGCCACAATTACTTCGGCTGGAGCTCCACAAACTCCTTTTTGTGCCCCTTTTCCGGTAGGGCTTATTCGGCAGGGACCCATGTAACAATTGTGACAACAGAGCCCCTGTTCTCCAAATCCACAACGAGTTTTTTGTTGCTTAGAACGATCCCAAACGGTTTCTATGCTTAACTGGTTTTGATTGTTAAGCAGGTAGTTAACCGAATCGTCTATGCTTACTTGCTCTGAGTTTATTGGTTTTTTCATTGTTCTCCTTATTAATTTAAACGTCTACTTTAAGGAAATATTGAACACTAAAGATGATGGTTAATAAAGGTCGTGAATTTCTTAATTTGAAAACCATCATCGAAGCCGATAAGAATATAACCATTGAGCATGGAATTCAATATTGTCTCTCATAGTTGGCCATCGCTTTTACTTATTGCCCCTGTTGAAATATTCCTTAAAACTACAGGAATCCCACTTCATTAGCCTTGTTTAACTCTGGAGCAGGCGGCTTATTTCTGATAATTGCTCAAAAATATTTTCAGCTAGTTCTACCGACAATGAACCAGTTCCACAGCTAGGAGTGAGTAAACATCTTTCCCATATTAAACTTTTGTTTATTCCTTTTTGGGCCAGATTGTCAATTAAAGTCTTTAACTTAGCTATTAATGATTCAGGGGTTTCTTGATTAATTTCTTCTGAGGTGGGAACTATTCCCCAAGCTAATGAGCCACCCCTTTCCAAAAAAGCATTTACTTCTTTGGGGTAATAACTAATAGTTTCGCCGTAATTGTAGGCATCAAAATTTATGATGTCTACTCCTGCCTCAATCAAAATTGTCCATTCAGTATTACCGCAGCAGTGGGTTCCAGCCAAAGCCCCTTCTTTATGAATAGCCTGGATAACATCGCTTAGATAGTTAACTACATCTTCACGCTGAACACTCACATAAGTTGAGGAGCCAAAAGCGGACAGGATTGGTTCGTCGACAAAGCAAATTTGTTCACACCCCAAGAATTTGAATTTGTTTATTAACCATCGAGCCTTCATCTCGGTAGCTTTCACAATCACATCTCGAAACATTTCGTTGTAATAAATGGAACGCTTATTCTCGTCGACTCGGCCTAAACCCATGGTGATGGGGCCGGTAACTTGTCCTTTGAAAAGTTTAGGAGGGGGATAGCTGTCGCTTTTGAATATTTTTTCCATTTCGTAAATCCCGCGGCTGAATTGGGGGGAAATTTTAAAATAATCCAGGTTTTCGGCTAGATAATTTTCGTAAAATTTTTCCAGATCTGGTGTAAAATCTCCGCTGGTATCAAAGTACATTCTCTTTTTTTCTTCATCAAGAACTACTCGGGGTAAACCTTCACTGTATTGAACTTCCATATTCTCTTTAAAATCTGCCTTGGGCAATTGAGGCCAAATGGGGATGACTGGAATGCTTTGGAGGATTACTTGGCAAGCTTTGGAAACATCAGTATGGGGAAGACTGCCGACAGCCGTGGCTAAACATTGAGGTTTGAAAGTCAAAACTCACCTCCTGTTTCAGACTTTTTAAGATTTAGATAGATAATAAATAAACTAATTTTTGAAAATAATTATAGTATTTTTAGATAATTAATTTGTATAATCATGCTAATTTGGCAATATATTTTTTGACAATTAATTCTTGGTGAGCTGACGCCAACTTAAAAAAATCTTAAAAAAGAATAAGGATTTTTTGAGAAATTATGGTTTATTCTAAAGGATTCAATCAGGTTGTGGCTTTCTTTTAAATCTTTCTTTTAAATAACGAAGGGAAAAGGGCCAGAGGGATATGTTTAATTTCTGTCAAAAGGCCATCTCCTGGCCCAATTTCCAAAAGCTATTTCCAAATGCTTTCGGATTGGATTTAATTAGGAGCAATGAACCAATGAAAAATTTTTATAATTATTACGTTTTTTCTAGCTTGGTAATCTCTTTATGTAATTTCTGATAAAGTTGATCAATTTCGGTTTTTAAAACGCTATCCATCAGTTCAATTAGAGGTTTTTGCTTTAAATCCGCTTCCTGAATGAGCTCACGGTAAGAGATCATCCCCAACCATAGATCAGACTGAAATTGTTGTTTAAGCCATTCTTTTTGGTGGTTATTTTGGATTTTATTACCAATTATTCCCCAAGAACGAATCCCTATTTCTTTAGATAATTTGATGATCGCTTGGGCGGTGGCGATACTTCTCCAGCCAGGCTCGACAACTATCAGCATTTTGTCCACTGCTTGGGCTGTACCCCGGCCTAAATGCTCAATACCAGCTTCCATATCGACCAAGACTACTTCCTGGCGATGAAGTATAATTTCTGACAAGAGACTGCGTAGAAGTACATTTTCTGGGCAGGCACAACCACTCCCCCCTTTTCTTACGCCTCCCATTATTATTAATTTTATGCCTTGGTAATCAAAACAAAGTTCGTCAGGAAGATCGTCAACCACTGGGTTGAGTTTAAACATCTGCCCAAATTGACGGGGTTTGGCGCCAGTTCTTTCTTCAATTAATCTTCGCTGCTGGGAGATGGGAGTTAAAGAAGAAGCAACTTCGGATGGAATCCCTAAAGCTGAGGCCAAGTTGGCATCAGGATCGGCGTCCACCGCCAGAACTTTGTAGCCGTCGTTATTAAAATAATGGGCAAGCAAACCAGTTATGGTCGATTTTCCAGTGCCGCCCTTGCCTGAAATAGCGATTTTCATGCTTCTGGGTTCCTTCTTACATAAGATATCATTAATTGTATATTACCCGGGTTATTTTTCAATTTCGTTTCTGAGGATTTCCGGCGAGCAATAATTTTTCTCCAAAAGTAAGTAGTTTAAACAAAGAAGGCCTTAGGTCAAGAGTTTCATTTATTGGGGGACGATACCAGGGGAAAATTTTGAATCCTTCCATTTATTTTAATCATGCCTGATGTTTGAGGAGATTGGTGACTAGGTCAACGGCTTCAGCAGCGTTACTAGCATAACCGTCGGCTTTAATTTCATCAGCAAAGGCTTGAGTTACTGGGGCGCCTCCGACAATTATCTTAACTTTGTCTCTTAGCTTAGCTCGCTTCACAGCTTCGATCACTTCTCGCATATAAATCATAGTGGTAGTTAAAAGGGCCGACATGCCCACCATATGAGGCCTTTCCTTTTTTATAGCTTTAATAAAAGTTTCGGTAGAAACATCTATCCCTAAATCGATAATCTCATATCCTTCTTTTTCTAGCATCATTCCCACAATTTTCTTGCCTATGTCATGAAGATCACCCTTAACTGAACCTAAAATGATTTTTTTTCTTTTTTTTCCTGTGGCTGGGCTCAGGTGAGGTCTTAATATGTCTAATCCAGCTTTCATAGCTCTCGCGGCGATCAATACCTCGGGAATGAAAATTTCATTTTTCTTAAATTTTAACCCCACTGCTTCCATGCCTTTGATCAGTCCCTGATTGAGTATTTTCTCGCATGGCAGCGATAACAAAAGCGCCCTTCGGCATAATTCTTTAACAGCTAAGGAATTTCCTTTTTCTAAATTAGTTGCGATTTCCTTAAGAATCTTCATTCAATTATGTCTATTATGATTCTTTTTTGCTTAGTAGCCAAGTGGTAAAAAAGTTATTCAACTATCCTGCCCAAGTCTTTGGAGATTCCGGCTGGCAACCACCTCCTTTTTGAAGATTAATGTTTGTATAGGTTATAATCTCTCTTTTCTGTCTCTGTCAAGCATCAATTAGCAACTTTGGCGTAACTTCTAAAAGTTAGAAGCTTCTCGATCCAACTTGGTGGACAGTAATTTTAATAAGGATGCTGTTCCAAAAAGGAGGACACCGGCGGGTTTTTCAATTTTTGAATTTGCCAAGTCAATTGCTGGGGGATAAAAACGTCAACCCATTTTTTCTTTTTCTATTGTAAGCTATATTAGAAGGGAATTTTATTCTTTCATTTATTAGTGAAGTGAAAAAGTTCCTTTAAACTTGTTCTCTTTTATGAGTTGATCTAAACTGAGAAGGAGACATTCCTTCTTTCTTTTTGAAGTACCTGGTAAAGTGACTCTGGTCATAAAAACCAACTTCGCTAGCTAACTCAGCAAGTTTAATATCTGTATTGAGGAGTAAATATTTTCCGTAATCAAGGCGAAGTTTAATAATGTAATCTGTAAGGGATAACCCTGTCTCTTCTTTAAAGAGGTGGAGGGCCCGGCTGATACTCAACCCAGCAGCTTCAGCGACCTGTTTAGCTGTTATCTTCATCGTGAAATTCTGATTTACATAATCCATCATTTTCTTGCTTTTAATTTTTCTCTTTTTATCTCTGATCAAGGACACTTTATTGATAAAGTTTTCAAGGATTTGATTTAGTTTATACAAGAGTTCTTCAATATCCTTAACTTTATTTAAATCAGTAAGATAAGAATAATTTAACCCAAACAGCTCCTTGGCTTCCACTCCCGCTTCTATAGCGGCTCGGGAAATGATAACCACTAGTTCGATGGCTCGAACTTTTATTATTTCAAAATTCATTCCACTTTCGAAAAATATAGAACCTAAAAATTCATTAAGAATTTCTCTGGCTCCGTTTTTATCTCCCAGCTTGACTCGTTGAATTATTTCATTTTGTTTATCCAAGATTTTCCGGGAAATGTCAGATTCGCTTTTTTTTAGGTCATCTAGGAAGTTAGCTATTTTAAATTGCTGGATGTATCTTTCTTTTTTTTCTTTAAGATAAATAAAGTCATTAATCCGGTATTTTCGAGTTAAAGATAATAAAAAGGAGAGATATTCTCTTGTTAATCTTAATGAAATTGTTTTCAAATTGAGTCGATGATTATGGAGGATAGAGGGGTGAAAATCATGATAATTTTCTAGTTTATCCGCAATTTCTTCTTTTATGTCTTTGGCCATTTCAGGAAAGATGGCAAATCCACTTATCAACCCCCCTAGTAACTTCTGTTTAGCAGTGACAGGAACAGCAAAAATGATAAGACCCAAGGGGCAAGTGGTAATATAACCTTCACCCCAGCGGAAGGATTCTTCAACTGCTTGCAGCATCCGTAATTGACAATTTCTTTCCACAGTCTTTTTTTCGTTGGGTAAAAGCTGCAAACATATTCTACATTCGTTATTTTTATAAATTACCTGACCTTCTCTATTGATTAAAATTAAAGGTAGTCCTGTGCGCTGACAATAAATTTTTTCTAGATCAGAAAATGTTTTTAGAGAAACGTATTTCGTAATTTGCATTTTTCTTTTACATTTAAATGTTTTCTATTGAATTTGTCCCCAAGTGAGGCGAAGATTTTAAGAGAACTAAAAAGAGGGCAACAAACTTTAAATAAACCAAGTTTAAAAGATGAGCTTGAAACTGCCTGGAAGAGTTTAGTATCAAAATCACCCCATTTTGTAAATTAGCAGAAAATGTTCTCATTATCAACTAAGGGCTACGCAGAAGAAACCTCTATTTTTCGAGATTGAGCCTGGTGTTTCTCTTTTTGTAAAAGCTGGCGAGATGGGGTAAACTCATTATCAGGAGGATTGAGTATGAACATGAAAAGGACTAATCAATTAAAGGTTAAGCCGATTAGTGAAATAGCCCAGAATTTAGGTATTGACCCGGTGGCGCTTGAAGAATATGGTCCCTATAAGGCTAAGGTTAAATTTGATCAGCTTCTGGAGGAAAGAAAGCTTAGAGGCAAGTTGATCATGGTTACCGCCATGAGTCCCACACCAGCGGGTGAGGGTAAAACCACGACTTCGATTGGTCTGGTGGATGCTTTTAATCGCCTCGGACATAAGGCAGTTGGCGCCCTTCGTGAACCTTCTTTAGGACCGGTTTTTGGATTAAAGGGAGGAGCCACCGGAGCGGGCCGGGCCAAGGTTTTTCCCAGCGACGAGATTAATCTTCATTTTACGGGGGATATCCATGCGGTTTCCGCCGCTCATAATCTTTTAGCTGCTATGGTTGATAATCGGCTTCATTTTGATGGTGCCTGTGGCCTCTTAGATTGTCGACGAGTTACTTGGAGGCGCGTGGTGGATATGGATGATCGGGTATTGCGTGAGGTGGTAGTCGGCATTGGGGGGCCTCTTCGGGGAATTGCCCGGGAAACAGGCTATGATATTACTGCTGCCTCGGAGGTAATGGCCATTCTTTGTTTGGCTTCCGATCTCCAGGATTTAAAGGAGCGTTGTGGCCAAATTCTCATCGGCTATTCGCCAGAGAAGAAGATGGTCTTTGCCCGGGATATTAATGCTCATGGAGCCATGGCCGCTCTTCTCAAAGAGGCGATTAAACCGAATCTAGTTCAGACTGAAGAAGGAAGCCCCGTTTTTATCCATGGTGGTCCCTTTGCCAATATTGCCCATGGAACAAATTCAGTTATTGCCACGAGGTTAGCTTTAACTTTGGCTGATTATGTTATCACCGAAACAGGCTTTGGTTCTGAGCTAGGGGCAGAAAAATTTTTTGATATTGTGGTTCGCACCGGGCATATTCCTCCTCCGGCCGCTTGTGTCTTAGTGGCCACCATTCGGGCTCTCAAATATCATGGCGGGCTTTCTCTCAAGGAATTAGACCAAGAAAACCTTGAGGCATTGCAAAAAGGGATAAACAACTTGAAAAAGCACATAGAAAATATGCGCACCTTTGGAGTCCCTTTTGTGGTCGCCGTTAATCGTTTTCCCCAGGACACCGAAGCGGAAATATCTCTTCTTCTTCGTCTCCTAAAAGTTGAAGGAGTTAGAGCAGCTTTAAGTGAAGTTTATGCCCGAGGAGGAGAGGGCGGCTTGGAATTGGCCTCCCAGCTTATTGAAGCTATAAATCACGATAAAAATGAATTTAATTTTCTTTATCCATTGGAGATGCCTTTAATCGAAAAGGTGAAGACAGTCGCCAAAAAAATCTATGGTGCTTCAGCAGTTGCGATGGAAGGCAAGATTGAACGGAAGATAAAAAGGTTAGAAAAGGCAGGATTTGGTCACTTACCCGTGTGTATCGCCAAGACCCAGTATTCTCTTTCCAGCGATGATGAACTTTTAGGCCGGCCGCGTGATTTTACTTTGATTGTCACCGATGCTTCCCTTAGCTCTGGAGCAGGATTTGTGGTCATCTACTGTGGGGACATTATGACCATGCCCGGTTTGCCCCGTCATCCCGCGGCGGAGAAAATTGATGTGACTCCAGATGGGCGGATAGTTGGTTTACTATAGCTCTCATTGGTTGCCAGAGAAAAGTCTCTTTCCCTGGTGAGGGCATCATCCCTAAGAGATTAATTACTCCCCCATACTAGTTAATTATTTTTGAGGTGCTTAAGAAGTAGATTGTGTTTTTCCTTAAACTATGTTTCTTTTTCAATGATTTTCCTGGCTTGCCTCAAAAAAATTATTTTCCTGGGTGCATGTAATCGCTTGGATCAATTATTTCTTTATCTTTCTTTGATGGAGAATCAATAGGGAGGAATAATTGAGAATAAAATAAGTGAGCTTGTTATTTTTCGAAAACCTAGATTGTGTTGGCTGGCGTCAAGGCGAGGTTTGCTGTTTACAGCCTTTGGCAATTGTGATAAAAAGAGGATGATTTGAAATTCATAATTCCAAAGGAAGGGTTATCATATGTGTGAGCTTAGGGATGTTTTTATTGTTGGGGCCGCCCGGACCCCGATTGGTAGTTATCTAGGGGCTTTAAAAAATTTTACTGCTCCCGATTTGGGGGGGATAGCCATTAGAGAAGCTGTTCATCGCGCCGGTTTAAATGGAGACGATGTAGATGAAGTTATCATGGGTAATGTCGTTTCGGCTGGAATTGGTCAAGCTCCGGCGAAGCAAGCGGCCGTAAAAGGAGGAATTCCCTACACAGTGAGCTGTTTTGCGGTCAACAAAGTTTGTGGGTCAGCCCTTAAGGCCGTTGCCTTAGCC
>DQWD01000089.1 GCA_011042725.1 Candidatus Aminicenantota bacterium
AAACCCCAAGAATTCATTATCTCTATCCCCCCCTCTGGCCAACAGTCTTCTTCATTCTGGCCGATTATTATCACCGGCGGAAAAGGCCCGCGGGAAACTTTCGAGAATATTTTTTCCACCAGCCTCGCCAAAATTCCCTCTTACTACCAAGAGACAATCAACTATTGGGAAGCATTTCTTAACTCGACCCTGTCTTTTACTTGTCCTGATGAGAAACTTAACCTCGCTTTATCTTGGGCTAAAATCTCACTAGGCAAGCTAGAAGTAGCCAATCCTGACCTAGGTCGCGGATTAGTAGCCGGTCTAGGTCCTTCGGGGCGCTCAGGTCGCCCCGGTTTTGGCTGGTTTTTTGGCGGAGATGCCTATATCAATTCTCTGGGTTTAACCGCTGCTTCGGCCTTTCCTTTAGTCAAAGAAGCTCTAGATTTTACCACTAAATGGCAACGAGAAGATGGCAAAATGGCTCACGAACTTTCCCAAGCCGCGGGTTATCTCAACTGGTGGAGAGACTATCATTATGGTTATATCCACGCCGATACAACTCCCTTATTTCTGGTGGCTTTAGAATCATATATTAACCAAAGTGGAGATTTAGAATTTTTAAAAAAATGTTGGCCCGCGGCCGTAAAAGCCTTTGAATTTTGTCTTCAAACCGATAAAAACCATGACGGGCTAATGGATAATCGAGAGGCCGGGCTAGGAGCTTTGGAATACGGGGACTTGACCAACATCCAAACCGATATCTACCTGGCCGCCATCTGGGTGAGAGCCCTTAAGGCTATGAAAAATATGGCCAATTACCTTCAGGAAGAAGATGTAGCTAATCAGGCTGAAAAGGGGTACCAAAAGGCTTTAGAAAGTTATCTTGCTCAATTCTGGGATAAAGAAGAGCAGTTCTTTACTTACGCTTTCGACACCGAAGGTCGCCAAGTTAAAGAAATCTCTCCTTGGAACACCCCGGGTATTATGTGGAAATTAGGTTCCACCAACCAGCGAAAAGCCACCTTAGAAAGACTTTTAAAAGCTGACTTACTGACCGATTGGGGAGTTAGAAGCATCTCTGCCAAAAGTCAGTATTATCAGCCTGTTAATTACAATTACGGGGCTGTGTGGCCGTTTCTCAATGGATGGTTAACGGCGGCGCTTTTCGAAAACCATTTTTCCCTTCCCGCCACTTCCCTGCTTCGGGCAACTGCTTCTTTAACTTTTGAACATGCCCTGGGAGCAATTGCCGAAGTTTTCTCGGGAGCCACCCATGCCTGGCTTCAGGAAGCTGTTCCGTGGCAAGGATTTTCAGCCAATGCCGTTATTTTTCCTCTTATCCGGGGATTGTTAGGACTCGAAGGTAATGCCTTCCAGAAAAAGGTTGTTTTCCACCCGCAATTACCGGCTGATTGGGATAAGGTAAAAATTAAAAACTTTCGGGTTGGCCAGGCTTGTTTTGAATTCAATCTTAAGCGAAACCATAAAACTCTATCTTTGCTCGTGAACCATCATCAAGGTGAAAGCTTCACCTTTCAATTCACTCCTTGCTTTACCAGAGGAACAAAAATTGAAAAAGTGCTTGTCGACGGAGAAAATCAATTATTTCAGGATAAGCATGAGAATCAAGCAATCTGGCCCGAAATAGAATTGAAAATCAGTAAACCAACTCACGTTATCCAGATTCAAATCGAACCGACACTGGAAATTATTCCTCCCGAATTTCCCTCGGTAATCGGAGCTCGAAACCAAGGGATAAAAATAACTCGTCTTGAGCAGGTTAAAGATAAAATAATCATGACTGCTCAAGGATTATCTGGTTCCCGATATAAACTGAAAATAACTAACGCCAAAAAAATAAAAAAATTAAATGGAGCCACTTTATCCGATAATTATCTCCTTGTTGATTTTCCACCACAGGATCAAGCCCGCTTCTTGACTAAAACAATCACTATTTTTCTGGAATGAAAGCAAGAATTGACAAAGAAAAAAAGTTTTGCTAGTGTTTCTTCCACCTGGTGGCGCTATCGTCTAGGGGACTAGGACAGGTGGTTCTCAGCCATCAAACCCGGGTTCGAATCCCGGTAGCGCTGCCATTTTTTTATGCCTCCTCACCCGGAGGTGGTCCCCTTCTCATCCGGGTCAACATGAATCAAAATGTTTACCGGTCGGGAAAGTTTATTTTTTATTTTTTCTTCTATTTGTTGGGTAATTTCATGGCTTTCTTCCACAGTAAGATGGGGATCAACTTTTATGTGAACGTCTAAGAATATTTCTCCCGCTGATTTTCGGCTTCGCAAAGCATGCCAACCCGCAATGGTTGTTTCTGAATCAAGAACCTTTTCTATAGCTTGAAGAGACTCTTCATCAACACTATGTTCAATTAACTCAATCAGTCCTTGGTAAACAATTTTTCCCGAAACATAGATGATCATTAAACCAATAACTATGGTGGCGACTTGATCCGCATATCCCCATCCCAAAACACTAGCTATTCCTCCTATGCAAACAGACAGTGATGACCAAGCATCTGACCGGTGATGCCATGCATTAGCAAAGAGAGCAGAACTATGGGTTCTTTTCGCTACCTTTTTTGTCCGCAGATACAGAATTTCTTTGGCCACAAGTGATATCCCCGCAATTAAAATCATTAGGGGACCAGGAAAAACAGGTTTTTTTAACCAAATCGTCCTCACGGAAAAATAAATAAAGCCTATTCCTAGGCCAGTTAAAAGTAAGGCTAATAACTGGGAAAAAATCGTCTCTATCTTGTAATGGCCGTACGGATGATTCCGGTCAGGTGGTTGTTGCGCTAATTTAACCCCAACCAAGACCAAAACATCGGTAGCCAAATCAGACAATGAGTGGACTCCGTCAACAATCAGGGCCGAAGAGTGAATCAGAACTCCAACAACAATTTTAAGAGCTGAAAGGACAATATTAACAAATGAACCCCATAAGGTAATCCTTCTAATTTGGATTTCTCTTAAATCTGGTTGATGAGACATAAAGTTTGCTTCAGTTAGTGATCTTAAATTAGTATACAGCAAAAATTAAGCTAAAAATAGAACCATTTCCTGGGCTCACTGGAGATACTTCACTTAAAAAGTGATATTATTTTTTTTGACTTTATTGCCTCAGCGGGGGATAATTTCACCACCTTCATTTTATCCTAACTAGTGGAGATAAAAAAGATGAAGAGCACTTTCTTCCATAAATATCTCCTCCCTGGTTTTGTTTTTCAATCCGTGATAATTGCCGGGGGGTACGGTACTGGACGAGAATTAGTGGAGTATTTCCTAAAATCGGGGCCTCGAGGAGGGTTACTAGGGATGGTCCTGACCACACTCATGTGGTCGCTGATTCTGGCTCTCTCTTTTGAATTGGCTCGGCAGTTTAAAAGTTATGATTATCGACGTTTCTTTCGACAACTTTTCGGAAAATACTGGTTTCTATTCGAAGTTGTCTACATTGTCTACTTATTTATAGTGCTTGCTGTAATTGGTTCAGCGGCCGGAATCTTGTTGAGAGATAATTTTAACCTTCCTTACCTCTGGGGAGTGTTGACCATGTTAGTTGGCGTCGGAATTCTTACTTTCGCCGGAAGCCGCTGGATTGAAAAAGTTCTTTCCTTCTGGTCATTTATTCTCTATGCAATTTATATCGTTTTCTTCATTCTTTGCTTCCTTCATTTTGGACCCGTGATCAAAAGCAAACTAGCCCAATCCATAGTAGAACCAACCTGGGCAATCAACGGCTTTAAGTATGCCCTTTACAACTTAGCCAATGTGGCAGCTGTGCTCTTTTGCCTCTCTCATATCCAAACTCGGCGTCAAGCTTTTGGGGCTGGCCTTTTGGCGGGAATAATTGGTATTATCCCTGGCCTTCTTTTTTTCTTAGCGGTAGCTGGATTTTATCCGGAAATTCTACCTCAAGAAATCCCTGTTGTTTATGTGCTGGAAAAACTTCATTTTCCTTCCCTGCTCATTCTTTTCCAAATTATGCTCTTCGGAACACTAATCGAAACGGGAACTGGCTTAATTCACTCTGTCAATGAACGTCTCCAATCAACCCTAAAGGAAAGAGGAAAAATTCTTCCCCAAGCGGTCCGTCCCCTCTTGGCTGGCTGCTTTTTAGTCATCGCTTGGGGCTTCTCAACATTTGGTTTGATTGACTTAATTGCCAAAGGATATGGGGCCTTGAGTTGGGCTTTTCTTTTCCTTTTTATCATTCCTTTGCTAACGATCGGCGTTTCGAAAATATTCCACCAGAAAACTTCGAACTAGCCAGCAATCATCAAAATTTCCTCCATCCGCTCCCCCAGTTCCGGTGATCTTTTTCCTCCCCCCCTCTCCCCTTTACAGGGGAGACAAAAAGCAAATATTTCATCGCCCATTCTACCCGAAAAGGCGATTGTTCTTTTTTTTTATTAATGTCAAACTTCAAACCGCTTCACATAGAGAGGAGGGCCATCCAAGGCGTTCCAATCTTAGGAGAAAACCTTTTTGGAGGATTCCTCTCCCCGCCCTCCTCTCCCTTCTTAACTTTAATTAACAATCCAATTAAAGGCAGTAAATTCTAATATTGACTTTAGTCTCCCACCTTAACTATTTTTTGGCAAATTCAACTAGCTTAGCTGCCTTCCTAAAACTCTGATAATCAGGATAATAAGCCAAGCATTTTTTATCACGGGAAAACAATGACCGTAACTTTATTAGCATTAGCCACTTATCTTGACAAAAACTCTGAGACAAAACAAAGTAGCCTTCACCGCTTTTCCATCATTTTTTGAACGCGCTTATGATTAAGTTTCTCGGATAGTCGGCCCTTGAGGCTATGTTCCTCAAATTGTTTGATGTACTGATAATTATCATTCCTCTCCTTTAGCATCTCTCTCATTTGTGATAATATAACTTTTCTTTCCTTTTTTAATGACTCAGGATGTTCTTTGACTGCTAGTGTTTTTAGTTTAACTTCTGATGATTAGTTTGATTTCTGATAATTAATAAAAATCGAAGCCAAAAAATGGCCCAGAAGAAGAATCGTCAACCGTGGGAACTAATTAAAGATGGAAGAAGCCCCTATTTGGTCAATAAGAAATGATATATCCACCTGCAACTAAGCCAGCGCGAACTAAACAACCATGATTAAATTATTGTCTTATTTTGATTTTGAATTTTCAAAATAATGGTGGTCGTTAAGAAATGGCTGGCAACAAACAAATAAACAAATATAAGGGGGAAAAATGACCTTTAACTTTTCCGACATTTTTTGGTTATTTATTATTTTCTCTATGCTTTCCCCTCTTTTTCAGAAATGGTCCTTGGAAAATCGTCGTTTACGGGCTTTCCGGCGCTTAGAAGAAAAAAGAAAAAGCCGCGTGATTAGTCTCATCCACCGTCAAGAGACGATGAGTATCTTAGGCTTCCCCTTAATGAAATACATCGATATTCACGATTCCGAAGAAGTAATTCGAGCAATTAAAATTACCGACAAAGAAATCCCCATTGATTTAATTCTTCACACTCCCGGAGGACTAGTTTTAGCCGCTGAACAAATTGCTCTCGCCCTCAAAAATCACCCCGCTAAAGTAACTGTGTTTATCCCTCATTATGCTATGTCTGGAGGAACTATGATTGCCTTGGCTGCCGATGAAATAGTGATGAGTGAAAATTCGGTCTTAGGGCCAGTTGACCCTCAACTTGGGGAATATCCCGCTGCTTCTGTTCTCAAAGTTCTCACTAAGAAAGACATTAATAAAATCGACGACCGCACTTTGATTCTAGCTGATGTCTCTGAAAAAGCTATTAAGCAAGTTCGTGAGTTTGTTTTTCAATTAGTTGAAGACAAAATGGAGAAGAAAAAGGCCCTAGAATTGGCCACAATCCTAACCGAAGGTCGTTGGACCCATGATTATCCCATAACCTTAAATGAAGCCCAGAAATTGGGACTTCCTGTTTCCAATGAAATGCCCCCAGAAGTAGAACAACTTATAAGTCTTTACCCTCAGCCTGGCTTAAAAAGACCTTCGGTTCAGTATATTCCAGTCCCTTATCGTCCCGACACTCATCCCCGAAAATCAAATAGTCAAAAATAAAAATGCCCACTATTTTCAAGGAGATAATCAAGACTCTCACCATTTAGCAGAGCTAATGTTAATTTAATTAACTAATAGGAGTTTAGTTGATTATGTTGTGGCGGAGAAAAAAAGAAAAATGGGCCCTGGTGCTCATGGGTGGCGGAGCGCGAGGACTGACTCACATCGGGATCCTCGATATCTTCCACCAACAAAGGGTCATTCCTGATCTTATCGTTGGAACTTCCATGGGAGCTATCGTCGGGGGGCTTTATGCTTACGGATTTTCCCCTGAAAAATTGAAAAAAATAGCTGATCAACTTTCATTTTCCGAATACCTATTTCCTCTCCCACTTTCCCGGGTGCTCAAGGCTCGCCCTAAAACTCTCATTGATTTTCTACTCATTGAGGCTTATAAAAGCAGGCTGATCAAAAAAATGGGGCTTAATCAGCCCGACAAAATTGAAGAATTTTTTCAGCAATTAATCGGGGAAGCTAATATTGAAGATCTCCCCCTGCCTTTTGCATGTAATGCCGTCGATCTCCTTACCGGGCAAGAAATTATATTTTCCAAGGGAAATCTAGCCAAAGCTATCCGGGCTTCGATGTCTCTTCCCTTCATTTTCGAGCCGGTCAATTGGAATGGCCATCTTCTGGTTGATGGAGGATTAATCAATAATGCTCCCGTGAAAATAGCCCGCCAGTTAGAGGCCACCAAGACTGTTCTCGTCGACATCCATCGGCCCTTAGCCATAATCCCCCCCGAAAATATTTCCAATATTTTCCAGCTTCTCCAAAGAGTGATGGAAACAATGAGTTACCATCTTCACCAGGACAAAATAGAAGAAGCAGATTACATCCTTCGGGTAGATGTACCTTATGACTCTCTTGATTTTTCCCAAATTGCCTCCATAATTGAAATTGGCAAGAAGGCAGCCCAAAAAAATCTAAACCAAATCAAAAAAGCACTCCATCTTTAAGGGTTCATTAGAACCATGACCAGTTGTATTTCTTATTTGAGCAGAATGAGAACCAACATCCAGATGTAATCATCCATAAATAGAGGGAAACTAAAGAATAAAGGTTGGCAGCAGCAAAATCCAAGATAGAGAAAAACTCAAGCCTTTTGCTTGAATTATAAATATTGGATGAGCAGAAAGAAATGAAGACCGACAACTTATTTCTTTCTCATATTTTTTTGGTGCTGGGAAAAACGGTAACCAGCACTATATTAGCCGGTTGTCTTGGAAGTGTTCCAGGTAAAATAAGGTGCCAATCATCATTTTTCCATCTCAGTTTTTCCTTCCTGGTTTAGGAGATAGGGACCTAAACTTCACTGGATTTGACAGATTCACAGATCATGCTAAAATCAAATCTTTCCCCAAAATAATAAAAAATTATCAGCTAAAATATTAAGGCATCAATAATTAAAAGGAAAAAAGCGACTATGCGCATCATTCTCTTCACCGGCAAAGGAGGGGTGGGAAAAACGACTCTTTCCGCCGCCACCGCACTTCTGGCCGCCAAAAAAGGCAAAAAAACTCTCATTATTTCCACCGACGCTGCTCACAGTTTAAGCGATATTTTCTCTAAACCATTAACCAATCATCCCCGTCAAATTCTTCCTAACCTCTACGCCCAAGAAGTAGATTCCCTGGAGCAACTCGAGAAAAAATGGGGAGAAATCCAAAGTTACCTAAAAGCTTTTCTTGCTTCGCAAGGGATTGATTCCATTGAAGCGGAAGAACTAAGCATTTTCCCGGGTATGGAAGAATTATTTAGTTTAATGGAAATTCGCCATTATGACCGCCAAAAAGAATATGAAGTTATTATTGTTGATTGTGCCCCGACGGGTGACACGTTACGATTTTTGAGCGCCCCGGAAATAACCCAATGGTATCTCCGCCATATCTTTCCCCTTCAACGAACCGCGGCCAAAGCCGTAAGACCTGTTGCTAATCGCTTGCTTCCCTTTCCCTTCCCTGAAGATAGCCTCTTTGAAGCCATCAAAAATTTGACTTCACAACTGGCCGAGATGAAAACCATTTTAGCTGACTTAACCAAAACCTCTATCCGCTTAGTGGTCAATCCCGAAAAGATGGTTATTAAAGAAGCACAACGAGCCTTTACTTTCTTTTATCTTTTTGGTTATAACGTTGATGCCATCCTCGTTAACCGTTTATTGCCTCCTAATATTAAAGACGATTACTTCCAATTTTGGAAGATTAAACAACAAGAAAACCTCAGCTTGATTGAAGAATGCTTTTCTCCATTGCCTATCTTAAACGTTGAACTTTTTGATCAAGAGATCATTGGTTTAGATTTAATCGAAGATGTGGCTCAAAAACTCTACCAGGAGAAAGATCCCACTGAAATTTTCTTTGTCCAAGCTCCCCTGAAAATTGACAAAATAAACCACGGTTTTGAATTAAGTCTCGACCTGCCTTTTGTTGATAAAGAAAGTCTCTCGCTATCCCAAAACGGTGAAGAACTAACTATTCGCGTGGGAAAATTCAAAAGAAATCTTATTCTCCCTAATTTCTTAGCTCGCTACAACCTTCAAGAAGCTCGATTTGAACAAAATAAACTCAAGATAACATTTACTCCCCCCTAAATGAATGATAAAATTAAAATAGTGACAAAATATAAATAGATATCAACGGGAGGAGAGGTTATGAGCAACTCATCAACCAAAGAAATCAAAATTTCCATCCCTGAAGAATTGTTTGCCCTTTTTATCCCCGAAGAAACGATTGGCCACTTAAAAAAGGCCAAAATTGAATTGTTGCTGGCTCTTCGCTCGTTAATTGATGCTCGAATCGCCACTCTGGAGAAGAAAGAGACACGGTCAAAAGGCACGAGAAAAAAAGTCCCGATCACCTAATCAAAAATACTTCGATTGTTTGACTGCTTGGTCAGACAATATCAATTATCAGCCAACCAAGTAGTAATTTACTAATACTTTAAGTAATACTTTAAGAGCTGAAAAAATAATTTGATTGACATTCAACCATTTAAGATTAAAATCAAAGAATCAAACACACTTGTTCTAAGAAAATGAGTCGCCAAGAAAAAAGAAACCAACCTTCCTCAATTACTTCCGGTTTAATTCTAATCCTTCTCGGCGTGCTTTTTCTACTGATTACTCTCGATTTCCTCAGCTGGTCAGATTTGGCCGCCTACTTTTTGCTGGGACTGGGAATTATCTTCTTAGTGGAAAGCTTCTCTCGGTCACCAAAGTCAACTAATGGCAAACCTCCTCTAGGCAAAATATTAGCCGGAGTGATTCTCCTGGTGATTGGAGCCAGCCATGTTTTTGATTATTTTGCCTGGTGGCCTCTCATTTTGATTGCTGTCGGTCTTTATCTCCTAATTTTTCCTACCAGCAAAATGAAAGCCGGGTGATTATCAGGTTGTAAGAAGAATTCCAGAGGACAAAAACCACAATATTTCTGATGCCTTAGGCCTCTCCCCTAAAAACGCTAATTAAGATTCTTTCTTGGAGGGATTATCTCTAAATCAGGGCAAGAGTGCCGAGGGTGGGACTCGAACCCACACGGAAGCGCGGCTTCCAAAGGATTTTAAGTCCTTTGCGTCTACCAATTCCGCCACCCCGGCACCATCAATTATCTTTTCCTTTAGGTTGAATTATAACACAGGATAAAGAGGGTAAACAACACCTTTTCTCCTCTTCTTAATCCGGAAGCAGCATGAATTTTTCTTGCTTATTCTGGGTATTTTTTAGACAGGATCAAAACTGAGCTATCCCTTTTAGAAATTGATCGCTAAGCTGGAATTTAACGAGTTGCAAGAGGCGGGTTGACTCCCCTTCAAAATTATATCAAGTATTGGCTTTTTCTCACCTCTTCTAACTATTCACCCTCAACTCTTTCTAACTGGCCAAATTTTTCAGCTCTGAAACTCCCCCCGGAACAAAGCCGCGCCTTAAGAGGAAGCCTATCTTTCTCAAGCAAAATTGGAGTAACTATTCGAAAAATGCAATCATGTATCTATCCTCATGGTGAATATCTCCAAAACCGTGATGGGAAAATGGTGACCGGCACCTTATTTTAGCTAGGATCATTTTCATGACAAGGTGCTAATATAGGGCGTGTCACCATTTTTCCTAGTCTTCCCAGCGCCAGAGAAAAAATGAGAAAGAAGTAAGTTGCCGGTCTTCATTTCTTTCTGGTTATCCACTATTTATAACTCGTGCTAAAGGCTATTACCCTGGCTATCACTGTTCGGGAGATGATTCCCTCCTCCAGAATTAGCTAACAATATTTGGAATAGAATGATAAAATATTCTCGCTTTTCTTAACTATTTAAAGCTTCGTAAGGAAGGGAAAGATGAGTCGAATCAGCAATTTTAAGCTAATTTTTTTCATCCTTTATCTATTGGCCTCCTTAAGCTGTTCTAGCTCCTCAACCTCATCCCTAAAAAATGGTTATCCTCTCCAGCCGGTTAATTTCTGGGAGGTTAAAGTAACAGATCATTTTTGGGCGCCGCGGATGGAGATAAACCGCAAGGTAACCATACCTTATCTCTTCCGCATGAACGAAGAAACTGGTCGAGTTGACAACTTCCGCATTGCCGCGGGATCAAAAGAAGCCCAACATACGGGCAAAAGGTATAACGACTCAGATGTTTACAAAGCCATCGAAGCGGCCTGTTATTCGCTAAAAACCTTTCCTGACCCCGAGCTAAAAAAACAAATTGATGAACTGATCAGCCTCATTGCTAAAGCTCAAGAACCAGATGGCTATTTGTTTACCACTCGAACTATTAACCCAGACAACCCCGCCCCTGGTTCAGGGCCTGAACGCTGGTCCAATCTCCGAGTTAGCCATGAGCTTTACAATCTGGGCCATCTCTATGAAGCGGCAGTCGCTCATTATTTAGCCACCGGAGAAAAAAGCCTCTTGAATATCGCTCTCAAAAGCGCTAATCTCCTGGTCAAAACATTTGGCCCAAATAAAAAAAGGGCTTTTCCTGGTCATCAAGAAGTGGAAATCGGCCTTGTCAAGCTTTACCAGCTCACCAAGAACCAAGATTATCTCAATCTCGCCAAGTTTTTTCTGGATGAGCGAGGGTATTACCATGGCGGTGAAGTTTATCCAGACAGCTCTCCTTTTCACATTTACAACTCAGACAAATATCTTCAAAACCACCTCCCTGTCCTCCAACAAACTGAGGCCGTGGGGCACGCGGTAAGAGCAACTTACATGTACTGTGGACTGCTGGATGTGGCGGTGTTTGGACAGTGGCCAGAATACGCTGAGGCCAGTAAACGACTCTGGGATGATGTGGTCACCACCAAGCTCTATCTCACGGGAGGAATCGGGGCGGCCCGAGAATACGAAGCTTTTGGCCCAGCCTATTATCTACCCAATGACCAAGCCTATGCCGAAACCTGTGCAGCCGTGGGAAACACCTTCTGGAATCACCGCCTTTTCCTTCTAGAAGGAGAAGGTAAGTATATCGATGTTTTGGAAAGAACCATTTACAATGGCCTAATCTCCGGAGTTGGTCTTCGCGGAGACTGCTTTTTCTACTCCAATCCCTTAGCTTCCAGCGGAGATTATCAGCGAAGCGCCTGGTTTGAAGTCGCTTGTTGTCCCGCTAACATCGCCCGCTTCCTGGCTACTTTTCCTCAATACATCTACGCTTACTCTCCGGATGAAATTTATATCAATCTCTTTGTCTCCTCCTCAACCAGGATACCGCTTCAAGGTACGGAAGTAGAAATAACTCAAGAAACAAATTATCCATGGGAAGGCAAGATCAAAATAACGCTCAAACCATCAACCAGAAAATCATTAACCCTTAATTTGCGAATCCCTGGTTGGGCTCAAGGAAAGCCTGTTCCCAGCCATCTTTATCGCTACTTGAATCCTCAGCCTGGTCAAATCATTCTTCAGCTCAATAACCATTCTCTTCCCGTAAAAATAGAAAAAGGGTATATTCGCTTAACCCGCGAGTGGGACCCCGGGGATACCATCCAGTTAATCCTTCCTCTTTTCCCCCGTCGAGTAATCGCCCATGAAAAAGTTGCTGCTGATCATGGGAGAGTGGCGATCGAGTATGGCCCCCTGGTCTACTGTGCTGAAGGAATTGATAACGGGGGAAAGGCGTTGAACTTAGTTCTTCCCGATCAAGTTCCCCTCAAGGCTGAATTTCGGGCTGACTTTCTCAACGGAGAGGTAGTAATCTATAATGAGCTCACAACCAAGGGTCTAAAAGGAAGAAAAAATGACCCCCACCGAATCTTTTTAATTCCCTATTGTACTTGGGCCAACCGCAAGCCTGGGGAAATGGCTGTTTGGCTCCAGCGAAAACCAGGAAATTAATTATTTACAACTGAAATTTAAAAGTAATTGATTATCCTAATTAAATCATCATAAATATGAATGGCCAAATTGAAATCGGGGACAGAAAATTAAGCTCTCTCTCATGAACCTTTTTAGGGCCCAACCTTATCCCCTAACAAGCATTTAGAACCTCATTAGGGAAGTTACTTTTTATTCTTGACTTAATCTTAAGAGAGAATAAAATTAGGGGAGGTTATCAAGGTTAATTAAGAACATGGAAAATCAAGCCAAAAACATTTACCGGATTTTGCCTTCCAAACTTCGCTCCTCTGTCCTCAACTCGGTGACCCCTTTGGGTCACTTTTTCTCACGCCTTAGAGTCAATCCCAATCTAATCACCTTCTTTGCCCTTCTCATGGGGATTGCCTCCGGAGTCTTATTTGCCACTGAGCATCCTCTTTGGGCTACCTTGGCCATTATCCTTTGTGGATTGCTAGACATTCTTGATGGCAAAGTGGCAACTCAGAGTAACCGCCGGAGTCTGTTTGGGGCCATCTTTGATTCTACCCTAGATCGATACTCGGAATTTGCCATCTATTTAGGATTGGCTATTCATTTCCGCCATCATTGGGCACTCTGGATCATATTTTTTACTTTTCTGGGGTCCACGATGGTCAGCTATACCCGAGCCCGTTCGGAAGGGCTCGATATCGAATGCCAAGTGGGATTTATGCAAAGAGCTGAACGCTTAGTTATTCTAACCTTAGCTTCATTGATTGGAGTCATTTTCCATCTTTTTGACCTAATTATGGTCATCGCTTTAATCATCATTGCCCTCTTTTCCAATATTACCGCCTGGCAAAGACTTTTATTTGTCTATCAAGTGGAGAAACAAAAAAAAGAAAATCCTCGATCTTAAATGATCAAATCAATTAAGGCCTTACTTTTAGTTATTGCTTGCTTGTTTTGGTTAACAATTCCCCTAGCCGCTCAAACAGGCGAGATAAAAGGCACTGTCTTCAATGAAGAAGGAACTCCTCTTCAAGGAGTAAAAATAACGGCTGAAAGTCCAGCTCTCCAAGGCCAAAGAAATACTCTTTCCCGTTTAGGGGGTCACTTTTCTCTTCCCCTTCTTCCGGTGGGTTCGTATAAGTTAACTTTTACGGCCGAAGGCTTTAGTGCTTTGATTCAAGAAAACGTTGTCGTCCTCCTCGGCCAAGTCACTGAACTTCGAGTGACAATGAAAGTAGCCCCTATCGAAGAAGAAGTTGTGGTTCAAGCACCCGAGCCTCTAATCGATCGAACCAGTGCCGACACCAGCTTTCACTTAACCTCAGAAGAGCTAGAAAAACTTCCCGCTGTCAATCGCACAGTAGTAGATGCAATAAAACTTACCCCCGGAGTAACTGGCGTAAGAGTCAACACCCGCCGCGGTACGGCCATCGAAGGCCAACCCAGTTTTCGGGGAGAAGGCGAAGAAGGAAACAATTGGGTGGTCGATGGGTTGTCGATATCTGGAGTTAGACTCAAGAACTCAGGGGTTAGCCTCAATATGGACTCAGTTGAAGAAATTCAGGTAATATCTGATCCTTTCTCTCCTGAATACGGTTCTGCCTACGGCGGAGTGATTAATATCGTCACTAAATCGGGAAGTAATGACTTTCATGGGCAATTTTCCTTGATCTTTACTGACAAAAACCTTCAAGCCGAAAGGCAACCCCAACTAGCCATTGTCAGTCTTCCGGCTTATTTCTCTCATTACAACTGGTATTTCAATCTTGGTGGACCTTTACTTAAAGATAAACTTTGGTTCTTTCTATCCAACAACCTCTACAGCGATTCCGAAGAAACAAAGGAAGACATTGTCGATTACCTGGTCATTCCCGCTGGACAAAAGAACTACAAAAGGAATAACTTTTTTCAGAAAATAACCTGGTCGCTAAACCCCAATCATCGTTTGAGCCTTACCTCCTTATATCATACTGATTTAAGTCAAAAAGGAGGAACGGGGATCCCCGATCTTTACGAGCGCAAAGATTTTAATGATGGTCTAGTTAGGCTAAACTACAAAGGCATTATTAGTGCTTCGATGTTTGTCGAAGGAGGTCTCGGCTATGTTTTCCGAGATTCTTTAACTCAACCTTTAGATGGCAATCTCGGCCCGG
>DQWD01000192.1 GCA_011042725.1 Candidatus Aminicenantota bacterium
GTAGTTGATCCCGTTTTCAAGTCCAGTTCCGGCCGAACTTTTTGGCCAACACAATATCTAAAAGATTATATAGCCAAGATAATCCCTCTTGCTTCTCTAATCACTCCCAACCTTGAAGAAGCAGAAATCTTGGTTGGCTATTCCATTACCTCCCCGGCTGAGATGGAAAAGGCAGCCCAAGAAATCGTCCGGCTAGGAGCCAAGGCGTGCTTGCTAAAAGGTGGTCATCTTTGTGATTCGCCAGTTGATATCCTTTTTGATGGCTATCAAGTCTATCGCTTCCCCCATCAGAAAATCCCCTTTTCAACGCACGGAACCGGGTGTCTCCTTTCTTCATCTCTTTTGGCCTTAATAGCCCAAGGGAACAATCTACCTGAGGCTACTCAAAAAGCTATCGACTTTACTCAGCGACAGATTTTGTCTTCTCTTCCTTGGGGACGGGGCCCAAGGATTATCTGGCTTAAAGAGTAAAACTCCTTGGCTAACACATTTTGTTGCCTTGAAAAAGAGTTTATAATGACCCATCTCCTAAATCAAAATGAAATTGCCAACTAAATTGGGTCCTAGCCTCCCGGATCTGAAAGAATTTCTAGGGAAAAAACATGGCTTTAATTTTAATGAGAGTTAAACAAAAAAGAGCAAGAAGAGAAAGAAGAATTATTGACTGTTTAAAGTTTTTTCATCCCGATTTCTTTGCTTTTTACCAGAAACCTTTGGAGAAAAATCGGGCCAATAACTTGATTGATGGCAATGACCGCCAAGATTAAGGCCTTAAATTGAGCTCCCCAAAGGGGTATTTCTCTTTCGATGATCACCGCCATTCCTAAAGTAACTCCGGCTTGAGAAATAAATCCCGCCCATCCCCACTGCTTTACTAATCCCTCTGCCCCACTTAACTTGGCTCCCCCCCACGTTCCGAGAAACTTCAACCCCCCTCGTAACAAGACGATGACTAAAGCTAGAACCCAGCTTTTAGCTAAAGCGAACATATCGAGAGAAGCCCCTGAAATGGCAAAGAAAACCACCAAAACCGGCAAGGCAACTCTTTCTATCGTTCTAATAAGATGGGTGCCATAAGGAGAATAGTTCTCGACAATAAACCCCGCTACCAAACAAATCAGCAAAGGATGAAATCCAAGGGAATAGGAAATCTCGAAAGAAAAAAAGGCGATGCTTAAAATAAAAATTGTCACTTCTCGGTGAATAAACTTCAAATAGAGAATTAAACCACTCCCAATAATTACTCCCAGTAATAATGACCCTCCAAGTTCCTTCAGAATTTCCAGGGCAACTCTCCAATCAATCCCCCCTTCTTCACCAATCCAGGACTTGACTAGGGATAAAGAAAGGGCAAATAAGATGATGACTACAAAATCTTTCACTACGGCTGTACTCAAAATTAAATCAGTTAATTTGCCTTGGGACCTCGTTTCCGTAATCACAGCAATTGTCGTCGAAGGAGAAGTAGCCGTAGCTAAAGTTCCCAGCATCAGGAAAAAAGGCAAGGGAGAAAAAGGGCCAACTAGTCTCTGGAAATAACCCAAGGGAACAAGAAAAGCAAGGAGGACAAACCCTCCAATAATAATTACTGTTTGCCAAAGAACAAGGTGAAAAATCGAAGACACCTGTTTTTTTAATCTCCCCCACTGCATTTCCCCTCCAGCCAAGAGGGCAATAAGACTTAAAGCTAAGCCATCAAAAATTCGCAACTCCTGAACATCAGCTAAGGAAAGAAACCGGAAGAGATAAGGGCCACCGATAATTCCAGCCACAATAAAGCCCGTTATTTGGGGTAATCCGTAATCGGCCATCTTCCGCCCTAAGAGATAAGCAAAAAGGAGGATAAAGCCCAAAGAAAAAGTTAAACTGGGTTGAATACCGAGAAAATCTTGGACTACTCCCCAACGCCAAATAATCATTGTCCCCACCAGAAAAAGCAGCTCAATCATGGTTAATTATGCTTCCTTCTTTCTTTTGAAAATA
Organism: Candidatus Aminicenantota bacterium; assembly: GCA_011042725.1. Taxonomy (GTDB): domain Bacteria; phylum Acidobacteriota; class Aminicenantia; order Aminicenantales; family Aminicenantaceae; genus JdFR-80. The sequence continues at coordinate 1,984 of DQWD01000192.1, forward strand.
GCCCATCTAATCAACCAAGGACTGATAAAATCTAGACTAAGCACACTCAAAAGACCAACGTTCATAAACACCTGACTTGATGGCCTCCCCCACCAGAGATAAACACAAACAGTGAAAGTAATGCCCATCACTCCTGAGGAAAGAAAACACAGGCCAAATCCCGGGAAAAAGGGGATTGATAAGCGAAGAAAAGGGACCAGGCGAGAAACAACTCCCGTTAAAATAAGAATTTTACTTAAAATTAAGAGACAAATAACAACCACCAATTTCCAGCTAAGAAAAGGCTGCCAGAGCGCCCCAACAAGGATAAAAAGAACAACAAACATGGGTTTTTCCGAGTTAAGCAGAAGAGGATAAAGACGTTCTTGTTTCCGGGTTAGATTCGAATAGACAATACCCAGAATCATTGGGGGATAAAGCGGAGGAATATTTAAAGACTCGGCTACTCCAGCACACAAGAAGACAAGAGCCAAGAGGAAAAGTAATAGTTCTTCCTCATCAAATTTTCTCTTCGTTAGATGATGAAAAAAATAAGCTAATAAAATAGGTATTCCTGTCCCTAACATTACGATCATTGCTCTTGGCCAAAGAATTAAAGAAACCTGCCTTGTTGAAGAGAAAGAAATAAAAACAAAAAGACCAAGACCAATCATACCCCAGAAACTCGTCACTGAAACGAGGAAGCGAGCTAGGTAAGAAGGTAATTCTTTCCCCTCTGTCTGATAAAGAATCACATCTAAAATGGTGGGAGAAGTTAGGGAGAAAAGAAGAGCCACCGCCAATGAAAACAATAAGCTTTGATTCGGGCCTAGCCCTAGCAAGGGTTTCAAGCAAAAGTAGGAAAGAAAACCGATAGCTATTAGAAAAATCAGAAAATAAAGAAAAGAAAAAGAAATTAATCGACGTTGAAAACGAACAAGGTATCTTTTCTCTAATTGAAAACCAAAGACAAATCCTACCCAGCCTAAACCAAGGAAAAGAAGGGGCGAAAGCTGGTTTAAAACCGCTGAATCGATAACTTTCAGCCCTTTCTCACCCAAAGCTAGTCCAAGAAGGAGATAGATCAATCCCGTATGAAAAATAAAGACAACCGAGGAGATTTTCTTTCTTCGGACTAAAAAGCGAGAGCCAAGGAAAGCAACTAGAATTAGAAGGCCAAAAGCAAAGAGAGCTTTCATTATTTAGTTAGTCAGGTTTTGGTGAAGAACCTTAGAAATAAAATCACCAATCTTTGTGGCTTTCATAACTTAGATTTCCGGTTTTAAGCCTTCAACCTGATCCAGTTGAAGAGTAAAAATAATTCCCGTTCCTGGCTGGTTTAAATCCCCAATTATTTTCTTTATCAGGTTAATAACTTCCTTTTCCTTCTCCTCTTTAATAACAGAAATAATAGTTTTGTTGTGGGGCCTGGCTCCAGCAAACATAAACCTCAAACCGGCAAAAATGGGAACCTCTTCAGCTAGAACATGCCCCATGCCAATACTATCAATGATGGTCGCCCCCGAAACTCCTACTTCAATAAAACCTTCCAGAATCTCTTCTAACTTTTCTACTTTATTAAGGATAAGAACCACTAATTTCATCCCACCTCTCCCTCAAGAACTTTAACCCGACGGAGAACTTCAGAAGGAGAGGAAGCTCTTTTAATTTGATCCACAAAATCAGTTTCTTTAATCAGACGGCAGATATGGGCTAATATCTTTAGTTGTTGACCGGGATTATCTTCATTGCCGAGAATAATTAAAAAAACCTCGGTTAACCAGCCTTCTGGCGAATTAAAGTTCAGGCCTTGTTCATGGACGCCAAGAGCAACAATTGGCTGGGAAAGGCCAGGAATTAAGGCATGAGGCAAGGCAATGCCCTCGGCCAAAGCAGTACTTCCTAAGGCCTCTCTTTTAAGCAATTCTTGCAAGACTATTTTTTTGTTGTCAATTAACTTATTTTTTGCTAATATGTCAACTATTTCTTCCAATAATTGCTGTTTAGTAGAAGCTCTAAGGCCCAAAAAAATGGTTTCTGGACGCAAAAAGTGATCAAGCTGAATTCTAGAATTACTCACTATTTTTCTCCTTAATGGAGGTCTTTGGCAGGTGAAAGGTAGATTCGACCGCGGACGTGCTTTTTGATGTTGTCTAAAGAAAAGAAAAGCGGATGGTATTTACCCTCCAGCCAAAGAGAAGCCTGATTATCATAAAATTCACTGAGAAAATGCCCGCTATTACCCGAGCTAAAAACAGCCACTGAACTATCCCAATTACTCAAATCGATGATTTGCCGATAAGAGGGGGCCCAGCTAACACCAAATTCGCGGCCAAAAGTTGCCTTGACGGTAAATAAATCTCCATCAAGGTGAAGGCGATGAGAATTGAAAAAAGCAAACAGCCACTTTCTTCCTAAAAAATGATTCAATTCCAGGACATGTAGATTTGACCATTGCCAATGATCTAGAGGGCCAAATCTTTGCTGAAGAAAAAGGAAAGCTTCGGTTAAGCTCTGCTCGCATACCTCCCTAAAGGATTGATGGGCAGGTAAAGGAAGCCAGGACATCGACGCCAGTTCAGGGGAAGATTCTAAACTTTGGGCCAATCGGTGAAAATTCACTTTTTTTCGCCGGAACAAATGATAATACTCCGCAAAGTCCTCCCCAAGAATTTTTGCATAGAGGTTCTTCCATAATTGATGAATAAAAACTTCAAACAAGGCCGCTTCCCGCCCGCCATCAATTCGCCCCTCCCAATCACGCAAAATCTCTTGGGCCTTTATAGCTTCGGGCCGGCGAAAAGAATATTGCCTAATTAGATTGACCAAGGGTTGAGCCAATAAATTTTTCACATCTTGCTGAATGGCCGCTAAAGAAGCGATATCATGAGTTTTCTGGCGATTCAATAACTCCTCAATCCTTCGCGCCCGATAACCAACGTCCCATTCTTGACCCAAATAATAAGGATAGTCTTCGGGCACCACCCGGTTATTGGCCGTGACGATCATTCCCGATGGAGGGTTATAAATGATCGGTTTCTCTTCCTCGGGAATATAACCTGACCATTGAGTTTTTTCATTTTCTCGGGGGAGGACAAATAACCCTGCTTCCTCATGACGAATGGGTATCTTCCCGCTGAGATAATAGCCGATATTTCCTTGCTTGTCGGCATAAACAATATTTTGGGAAGGAGCCCCAAAAAGGCTCAGAGCAGCTTTAAACTCTTCCCAGTTTTGAGCCCGATTTAAGCGATAAAAAGCCTCAAAACTTTTATCTCCCTCATAAATAACCCACCGCAGAGAAAGGGGTTGGGAAGAGGTGAAAAGAAAAGGGGTGACTAGGGGGCCTTCCTCAGTCCAGTCGATGATTATTTCTTGAGGCTCGGCTTGACCTTTGATCCAAAAAAGTTCTTTCTTTTTAATCAGTGGTTTCCATTCCCCTTGCCGGAGGTAAAATTGCTTCGTCTCGTCAAGAACTTCGCCAGATAAGTCTTGGACATCCACTCCTGAATAGGTGAAACCCCAAGCAATATCTCGGTTATGACCGATGACCACCAAGGGAATTCCGGGCATGCTTACTCCGATGGCTGACCATTGCGGACAACTCAGATGGATTTCATACCAAACCGAAGGAAGGGATATCCGAAGATGAGGATCGTTAGCTAACAAGGGATACCCCGAAACCGTTCGCTTCCCCGATAAAACCCAATTATTACTGGCTCCCAAGATAAAATCGAGGAAATCTTTGGCGAGGTCAGCCTTAATCACCTCATCAGGAAAACTTTTTATCTCTTCTTCAAAAAGTTGGCTCGCTACTTCCGGGCCTTTCTCTTTCAGGATTTTACTTCTTATTGCTTCACTAGTCGCATCACTGCTTAAACTTAAGGCCATTAAAGCCTTGATGACTAAAGAATCCTGGGGTGTCCAAGGACGAGGCCGATAGCGGAGAAGAACAAATTCTGGTTCTGCCCAAATTAATTTTTGTTCCAGCCAGGCATTCACCCCGGCACTGTATTTCTCCAAAAGTCTCTTCTCTCGAGGAGTTAAAAGCTCCCAATCTCGAGTTACAGTTTCTTTAAGACCAAAAGTTCTCATCATCAAGTCGGTTTTAAGAGCTTGGGCGCCAAATATTTCCGTTAATCGACCCAGCCCAAGATGGCGATTAAAATCCATGTGCCACATCCGGTCGCGAGCGTGGATAAAACCGCAAGCCAGGAATAAGTCTTCCTCATTCTGAGCAAAAATATGGGTAACGCCGTAAGAGTCGATATAGATCTCAACTGATTCCTGCAGTTGATTAAGGAAAAATTCATCACTAAGGTGAGGGCGAGACAGATAAAAGCTTAACCAGATTAATCCAACCATCCCCGCTAGGAAAAAAACTAACCCCCAAGCAATCAAAATTATTTTTCTTCTCATTTTTCCCCAGAAATCAGGTTCTCTCCAATAATTCGGTCCGCTCGCGCAATAATCTTGCTAGGAAAATTGACGCCTTGTTTTTGAGCATTAAGTAAATTCAAATAAAGAAGCACATGTTCCATATAATGAAAAGGAATATCTTCCGGATTCTCTCCTCTTAATACCCGGACTACAAGCTGGCCGGCTTCATATCCCATTTCGTAAAAATCCCACCCCATGGCCGCACACGCTCCCTGCTCCACGGCCATAAGATTTGCTCCAAATAGAGGGATTCTATTCTCCGTGGCCACTTGGGCGACCACAGCAAAAGAAGCATTAAGGGTATTATCAGAAATCGGAAAAAGCACATCAATTCCTTCATTGACTAGTTTTTGGGAGACAATAAACACATCTTGAACACTTTCCACCGGCAAGGCAATCACTTCAAAACTAAACTTTTCAGCCCCCTTCTTGACTAAATCTAGATAATACTCTGAGTTTAGTTCAGCCGGAGTCCAGAGAGTACCAATCTTTTTTGCTTGTGGTAAAACTTCACGAATAAAGGCCAAATTTTGAAAAATGGGCCCCCGAGAAGATACGCCTGTTACGTGAGGCAAATGATCATCATCACTTCGGCCAGCTCCGACAAGAATGGGATTAGCTACCGAAGCAAAGACAATCGGGATCTCATCGGTAACTTGAATAGCCGCTTGAAGACAAGGGGTAGAAAGAGCTACGATTAAATCAACCCTTTGCTGGACAAATTCCTCGGCGATTTTTTGGACATAAGATATTTCCCCTCCTCCGTGCCGGGTGATTATCTCCATATTTTTTCCTAGAAAATAACCATTATCTTTTAAAGCTTGAAGAACTCCTTTCCTTGTTTCTCTTATGGTCGGAGCTTCATTGATTTGGAAGAGACCAATCTTAAATTCTGATGTTGACGATGAACGGCAACTAACAAAAAGAAAAACTAAAATTCCGGTGCCAACCAGAAGCCAACCGCAAAATTTTTTCAACTTAAACTATATCTTTCAGTTATTAATATTGTTTCTCTATTTTAATTAAATCTTTTCCAGGTGGTCAACTTTTCCTTAATAAATTTTTGGCTTTTGCTCCTTGGTAAAGTAAAATAATTTGGTGAGTCAATATTTAATCGGTCCAGCCGGATGGAGTTATGATGATTGGCAAGGCATAGTTTATCCTCATCCCCAACCATCATCTTTTCATCCTCTCTATTTCTTACCTCGTTTTTTTGATATCATTGAAATAAACAGTACTTTCTATCGCCCGCCGTCCCTGCGTATCTCCTTGTCCTGGTTAAAGAAAATCGCCGCTTTTCCTCATTTTCAACTCAGTGTTAAACTACACCAAGTTTTTTCTCATGAACGAGGAAATTATTCGCCCCAAGAAGTCAACAACTTTAAATTAGGCTTAGAACCACTCCAAGCTCAGGGCCGGTTAGCAGCCATCCTCATTCAATTTCCTTGGTCCTTCACTATGAACCAAGCCAATTTCAAATATCTCACCACTCTCCTTCAGCATTTCTCGGAATATCCCTTAGCTGTTGAAGTCCGCCATCTTAGTTGGCATCAAAAGAGCTTTTTTCAGATGCTTCATGATTACGGAGTTGCTTTTTGCAACATTGACCAACCCCTTTTTCGCCATTCACTTCCCCCCACAACCTATGCCACAACCAAAAATTTTGCCTACGTTCGTCTCCACGGTCGAAATGCTAAGGATTGGTTTCGCTCGCAGGCTAGCCGAGATGAACGGTATAATTATCTTTACTCCTCATCAGAAATTGCCGAATGGGTAGAAAAAATAAAAGTTTTGAAGCAGAAAGCAGATAAAGTCATCGTTATTACCAACAACCACTATCGAGGTCAAGCCGTGGTTAACGCCCTCCAAATAAAAAACGCTTTAACCGGGGAACGCTTCCCTCTTCCCCCTTCCTTAGTGGCCACCTATCCCCAATTGAAGAGCCTTAGTTTGACTACTAAAACTACAAATCACCAAGATGAGAAGGCCCAGAAAAAACTCTCTTTTCCCGATGGAGATGATTAAAATCATTCCTGATAAAACATGGGTGGGAAACACAATTTTTAACCCTTAAAGACAACAAGCTATCTATTGATGAGGCTTCAGCCGAAGAGAATGCTCGTCAAGAAAGAAAGCCTCTTCATGTTGATAGCCTGAAGACGATTAGAAGAAAATACCGGCAATTAACCCCAGACTTGGATTGCCTTTCACCTGATCGTTATCAAATTAACTATGCCCCCAAAGCTAAATAAAAAAAATAACCGGCACCTTATTTTGGCTTAAATTCCTAATGAGTCAAGCATCTTACTTAATGACTCTTGTCCCTGGTCCTTTTTAATTCAAATTACAAGTTATTACTCAGGTAATCATAGAGATGAAGATATTTCCAAAGAACCTTTTATCCAACATTTACGTATATTAAAATAAAATCAAAGAACGAATTTTAACCAAGGAGAAGCTTAATGAAGCGGAACTTATTTTATTTATTATCAGGGGCAACTATCGTTCTTGCCCTCTCTATGGGACTAGGCTTCGCTCAAAACCAGGTCCCCAACCTGACTGGGAAATGGGTAGGAGAAACCACCGTCAGTGATATGGGTCAAACTGATGAAGTAACTCTTATCCTAGAAAACACAGAAGTTGGATACACGGGAACCATTTTTGATACTCTAGGCATCGTGCCCGAAACGGAGATTGAAGACGTCAACTTGGAAAACAACACCTTAACTTTTACTTTCACCGCCACTGATGGTTATGCAACCTTTTCAGTGTCAATGACTTTAACTTATGAAGAGGGCAATCTGGTTGGCTACTGGGTAACTGATGATGGCTCATCTGGAGATATCGAGTTCCACAAAGTAGAATAGAATAGATTAGAATAGAATAGAAATATAATAGATTAGATTAGATTAGTCCCCATCAGACTTAGGCAGTTCGCCTTTTCTTTTGGCCTCATTAATGAAGATGAATCCCCCGACTTAAAAAGAAAACACAACTACCATTGTTCTCGGATTGAATTATTTTTTTCCAGACAACTAGAATCAAATTTCTTTCTTATTCCCTTCCCTACTTCGTGGGCCGAGTAAAATGCCGATAAAGGAGAAGAGTTAGAACTAGCGAGATCATCAGGATCAAGGCTGGGATTACAATTCCCCAAAAATTCATTGGTCTTTTTTCTCCCGGTGTTGCCGACGATATGAAAAGTAGGCTAAAAGAAGCCCTAACAAGGAAAAAAAGTAAGCAATTGACATTCCTAAGACCACCGCTAAACTCTGATTCATTTTAGTTCTCCCATCTTTCAATTTTTTCCAATTCTTCAAGGAATTGTTTTTGTTTCTTCTCATAATCGTGAGAGAGAGCCCTAAGTTTAGGATCGATAATCTTGATCATCAGCCAAATTAGAAGGCCACTAACCCCCAGGACTACCCAACCATACCAACGTAAAAGTAGGCACCAAATTCCTCCCAAGGCTAACAAAAAATAAATCAAAGGAGAAATAACAAAAGTAAGATAATCTTCTTTAGTCCATAAATCAGCTTCTTCAGGGCTCCATCTAGTCTTAATCCCTTTCATAATTCACCTCCTGCTGGCCTTATCTCTTCACCCGGGAGCAAACCTCTTTTAATTGCCTCTTCTCGTACTGGCTTCCACCAACCCAAAGGTCGACTCATAACATAATACTTCACCAATCTATCCATATCCTCTGGTTTGGTTAAAAAGGTAACTGGTAGATAGATCATCCCGCCAAGGATCATCATTATCCAAAATTGAAGATAATCAGGAAGAACAGGCAGAAGATGAAATTCCGGTAAAACCCAAACCACCAGCCAGCTTAAGCCAAGATTGGCCATCCAAGAAGTTAGGTATCCCCAAGCGTTAAACCGCCACCAAACTACTTGGAGAATGGAAGGCAACCAAATTCCAGCGGTCATAATCCAAAGGGCAAAAATTAACCATTGGGTTATCTCTTTCATCATCAAGCCGTAAAGAAAAGAGCCGAGCAGCAGGATTAATGTGGCTCCCCGGCCCACCCAGACTAATTCTTTATCCGAAGCTTGGGGCCGGAAATAATGCTGGTAAAGATCGCGGGTGGCATAAGAAGCTCCTAAGTTCAGATGGGTAGAAATGGTGGAAATATGGATGGCCACTATGGCCGCAAAAAAGAAGCCCACCAGGCCAACAGGCAAAAATTCAAATCCTAACCGGTACCAGGCCATCTCGTATTGAGCTGTTTCCTGGAGATGAGGATAAAGAGAAAAAAAGGCTAATACAGCCACCGCCCACAGAGAATTCCGGATGACTATCAGGGCTGAACCAGCCCAAATACTGTAACTAGCATCCCGAACAGTGCGGGCCGATTGAATTCGCTGGGCTTCAGGATACCAATCGATGGAGGTTCCCATCCCAAAACCACCAATGATAGCAATAACCATCATCGTTAGAAACCAAGCCAACGGGAAATCACCGGTCGTCCAGCCCGAAAAAGCCAAAGGATTAAGCCGCCAGCTCTCTCCCAAGCTATTGATCTTAGCTATGATTTGCTGTGGACCTCCAGCCGCTACGATCCCCCAGATAGAAACGATGACAATCACCGAAAAAGCAATTATCCCCTGCTGAAAGTCGGCCATTACTACTCCCCAATAACCCGCGGCTAAGACATAGATGGCACACAACGAAGAAAAGAAAACCAGGCCAACCCATTCTGGCCAGCTAAACAGATAATGGCCAAGTTTGCCCATCGCCATCCCCACCCAACCGAGAACAAACATATTCATGAACACCTGCCAACCAGCTATCCATCCCCGGAGAAGCTCCGCCCCAAGGCCCGAAAAACGTAAAGTCTGCCACTCAGCTTGCGTATAGGCTAAAGACCGACGAAAGATGCGGGTAGAAGCAAAAGCCGAGATGGCACACCAAGCAGAAAAGAAGGTATACCAGATGCCACGAAGCCCATATTTGTAAATAACTCCACTGACCCACATCGGTGTATCGGTGGCCGAGTGAGTAGCATAAACAGAAGCCGCCGGTAACCACCATGGTAACCCGCGTCCGGCCAGAAAAAAATCAGCCAGCGATCGCTTACCCAGTTGATAAAACAAAACCCCGCAAAAAACCATCAACAGAATGAAGGCGACCAGCCAAAACCAATCAAGCCAGGCAAAGTTGACCATTTTGCCCTCTTCCTCCAGTCAAGATATTATCAAGATTTTTAAACAAACAACGACTTGCTTTCGATAATTGGCCATTATTTTCTAATTTTTGATGGCGGCAGCTCTACTTCAGCTAAGACCGGGAAATGATCGGAAGAATACCTTCCATCCCAATGAACTGAGAGTATCCCACACCTCAAGACTCGGCTAATTTTTAGACCAAAAATATAATCAATTCTCTGGCCAGGAAACACCCTATCCTGAAAGCCATTAAAAGTAAAACTTGAACCATAAGGGGGAGTTAAAGACTGGCAATAGACATCCACCAGAGCTGGCCCCTCAAGATTAGATTGGGTCAGGAGTTTATAAGGCTCCTCTTCAGGAGTGCAATTAAAATCACCGGTGATAATCACCGGGAAACGGCGAGATGAAACATTCGCCAGGAGCCATCTCTTAATCAAGCGGGCACTTTCCACCCGGGCCTTCTCTCCCATATGATCAAAATGAGTATTAAGCATAAAAAACTCTTGCTTTTCCTTGAGCAATTTCATCTGGGCCCAAGTTACCAGCCGGGGACAATCCGCATCCCAGCCTAACTTACCAGGCACCTCGGGTTGTTCGGACAACCAGAAAGTCCCCCAATTAATTACCTTTATTTTATCTCGACGATAAAAGATAGGGTTAAACTCCCCCTTTTTTTGGCCATCTTCACGGCCAACTCCAATCCATTTGTACTCAGGCAAAGCTTGAGCTAGATTCTCCAGTTGAGGCCAAAGAACCTCCTGAAGACCGGCTATATCTACTTGGTGGAATTTAAGGGTGGCGACCACCTTGTCTAACCGCAGAGGCCAGGAGTTCAAGCCATCTTTGAGGCTTAAATAACGAATATTAAAAGTCAGCACAATAATTCTGGTCGGATTTTGGCCAAAACAGCCGAGGGATAAAAAAAAGAAATAGAAAATAAAAAAAGAGCCAGCCAAGTTAAATGGCTTTTTCCCTAACTTGGCCATGTTGACAACTTTATAGCAGAGGTCAAAAAAGAAGTCAAAAACAGCTATCTTTATTCCCAGATAGCACTAGCCACAATATTGGCCACTTTTGTCCTCAGGCCAGTAACCGATCCTTCATCTTCGGGGTGGACTCGATTCGTAAGCAAGATAACAAAACATTTAGTTGCGGGGTCAATCCATAACGAAGTTCCTGTGTAGCCGGTATGGCCAAAAGATTGCCAGCCAAACAAATCACCCCGGGGAGAATTATAGGGTGAATTCAAATCCCACCCCAACCCTCGCCCGGCCTCTAAAGCTAAAGGAAACACCTCGGTCAGACGTCGCACACTTAATGGGCTTAAGATTCTAACTCCCGCCGCTTGGCCTCCGTTAAGCAGCATTTGAGCAAAGGTGGCCAAATCAAGGGCTGAGGAAAATAAACCAGCATTTCCCGAAACTCCCCCTAATAACCGAGCCAAGGGGTCATGAACTACTCCTTGCAGAATCCGGTTACCCACCTTTTCCGTGGGCACACATTTGACTTTCAGTTCAGGCGGAGGATTAAACATGGTATCTCTCATCCCTAAAGGCTGAAATATATTCTCCTGGACAAAAACTTCAAATTTTTGACCTGACACTTGTTCAACAATATAAGCTAAGGAGATAAATCCCAAACAGCTATACCTAAATTCCCGCCCTGGAGGAGAAAGCTTTGGGCGGCGCCCAATATAGCCCTCCATCTGTTCCAATGAACAGGGGCGACCAAATTGCTTCGCAATCTGCTCCTCTTCCGCATAGGCTGGTAATCCCGACGTATGAGTTAAGAGATGCCAAATTTGCGCCTCCTTTTCTCCTGCTTCCTTTTCACTCGAGTAAGGTCGAAACCATGGGATAAATTTTTTGACCCTGTCCCTTAAACTAATTTTTCCTCTCTCCACCAGGATCATCACCGCGGTGGCGGTAGCCACCGGCTTGGTTAACGAGGCCAGATCAAATAACATGTCTTTCTGCATCTCCTGTTTGACGGGGATAAGTTGGCTCCACCCATAAGAACGAAAAAAGACGATTTTCCCCTGCCGCCCAACGCAAACAACTGCTCCGGGAATGGTTTTTCCCTGAAGGGCCTCATTGATAACTTGGTCAATTTGAGCCAGTCGAGAAGACGACAGGCCCACTTCCTTCGGAAGAGCAGAAGGTAAACCCCTGCTCATCCCCATAAACAGGGCACAAAGTAGTATAAGCCAAGTCTGTTTCCTGAGCGATTGGCTGTTCATTTCCTGACCTCCTTTGGGAAACTAATTGTCCATTAATCCTTATTTAGATAAATAGCAAGAGAAGGATAAATTAAAAGTCTCTTTTTGAAGCAAAAAGCTATCCTAAAAATTCCCTGGCTAAATCTTAAATTCTCCTTTTTCCACAGGCCCAATTTAAAAAGAGAAAGCAGCCACTTTCCCTCTCTCTCCGCCCTGAAGCCAAGTAATCCTTCATCCCTTATCAACTTTGTCTTGACCGATGAATTTTTCTTTAATTTAAACTAATTGGGCTGAAAAGTCACGAGTATCTAAAGTAAGCCCAATCAATACTGGGAGGGAAAAATGGTGATTGACACCTTATTTTAGCCGGGGTTATTATCAAAACAACTGGCTAATAAAGTGCCTGTCAGTATTTTCTCTATTTTTTCCAGCACTAGAGAGAGAGAGAGAGAGAGAGAGAGAGAGAGAAAGAAAGAAAGAAAGAAAGAAAGAAAGAAAAAGAAAGGAAAGAAATTGGTTATCAGTCTTCATTTCTTTCTGCTCAGCTCATATCTATAATTCAAGCTAAAGGCTGTTACTCAGTGTCTTCCAGTTTTGGAGATGGACTTAAAACTAAATTCCACTTTTTTACTAAGATCAAAGGCCGAGAAAAGAAGAAAGCAAACCGCCTAGATAAAAAAAACAATGAGATAACCTCTGTGCACTCCCTCAA
>DQWD01000266.1 GCA_011042725.1 Candidatus Aminicenantota bacterium
AACTTACGCCTAACTAAATATGTTGATACCCAGAACCTAGGCCATCACGAATTTAATCTGGGGTTTGAATATTATGCTTTTTCCTCTGAATTTGGGGTAGATTTTACTGGCCAGGAGGAAGATCTCTTTCCCGGCAACGGATTTGATGCCGGCACTAAATATTATTTCGACACTTGGCGGGAAGAAAAAGGCACACCCACCTTCTTTTATGAGTACGGCGACTTTTGGTTTCGCAACTCATCCCGGGGATTCGGCTTTTACTTCAAAGACAAAATTTCCTGGGGACAAGCTGGTTTAATGCTGGGAGTGAGAAGCCATACCCAGGTCTGTTTAAGTAATCAAGACCAAGAATTGTGGAGCTGGGGGCTAGGGGATTTTTTATCACCCCGGTTTTATTTTACCTACGACTTACTGGGAGACGGGAATAATATTTTTAAAATTGGCTGGGGAAGATTCTCCGACCTAATAACCACCATGCCCATGGGCCTTTTTAATTCCGGAGCTGGTCTTAGCTTTCGGACGTATCGCTGGCAAGGGCCGGAAACGCCCTCCTTAGAAGAAATTCACCAGCCAGGCAACTGGGCTTTCGAAAATGAGCAGAAAAAACAACGCTTCCAGATTGCCGAAGGTATAAAACCAAACTTTCTTACCCGCTACTTGGTAGAATTTGATCGACGGCTGGGAGTCAATTGGGCCTTAACCGCCCGCTATGTCCGCACCAAAGCTCGTGACTTACTGGAAGTTCTAGCAGTTTTTGATTTGGAAACAGGATATAAATTTCTCTACGATAATTTTGAATTAAAACGCCGAGATTACTCCGGACTAGAGCTGGAATTAAACGGCAAAGTTGGACAGCGGTTTTTTCTTAAAACTTCTTATTGCTTATCTTCAGCCAAAGGAACCAACCCCGGTCAAACCGAAACAGGTTCCTGGTCTCAGGAAGAAGGGAACACTACTTACATCGGTCTCTTCGGCAATCATCTTTATGTTCCCAACCTCCCCGAATTTCAAGAATACAAAGAATATGTTGATTGGGCTCTCGGTGGTCTCGGAGGGCGCGGCATTGGGGATGAAGGATGGTATGGAAAACTACCCTATTCGGTTGATCATAACCTCAAGATAAACCTCATTTATCTTGCTCCAGGGGATATTTCTTGTTCGGCTGCCTTCGAATATATTTCTGGTTACTTCTGGGAAAAGTTGGGTTACGTTCCCTTCTTTGGCGGGTATTATTCTTTTCCCGAAGGCCGGGGCTCCCGAAAAACTCCTCCCCACTCCTATCTTGACCTCGGGGTGGAAAAAACGCTTTCTCTAGGGAAACTGTTTCATCTAGATGGGCTAAACTTAACCCTCCGATTTGATGTGTTTAATGTTTTTAACAGCCAAAACCCAGTCTCCTATATCAAAGAAGACATTCCCATCTTTGGCCAAGTCTGGGCCCGGCAAGCTCCTCGGCAGGCTCGCTTAAGTTTAAAAATTAGCTGGTAAAAAAAGAGGCCAAAGCTCTCAAGGAAAACTTTTTATTCAACAGTAACGCTTTTAGCTAAATTGCGAGGTTGGTCAACGTCGGCTCCGCGGCGGGCGGCCAAGCAATAAGCAAAAAGTTGCAGGGGAACCAGACTCAAAAAAGGGAAAAGTAAGGGATGAGTTGAGGGTAAGTAAATCACCTGATCAACTTTCTTCTTGATTGATTCGTCGCCTTGAGTAGCTAAAGCGATGACCACTCCCTGCCGAGCCTTAACTTCCATGATATTACTGAGCATTTTCTCATAGACTTTATCCTGGGGGCAGATGGCCATCGTCGGCATCTTCTCATCTATCAAGGCAATTGGACCATGTTTCATTTCTCCCCCGGGGTAAGCTTCGGCATGGATATAAGAAATCTCTTTTAATTTGAGAGCCCCTTCTAGAGCAATCGGATAATTCACCCATCGACCAAGATAGAGAAAATGTTCGGTATGAAGAAAGCGCGCGCTCAGAGCATCAATCATTTCCTTTTGCCCAAGTAAAGCTTCCACTTGCCAAGGGATCTTACGAAAGGCTTGAATAAGATTCAATCGCTCTTCTTGGTTATTCTGCAGCTGAGCCAAACCAACCGCCAGGAGAAATAAGGCCGTCAATTGCGCCGAAAAAGTCTTCGTTGCCGCCACGCCAATTTCAGGTCCAGCATGAGTATAGAAAACCCCATCTGATTCTCTAGCTATTGAACTCTGAGCTACATTACAAATAGCCAAGGAAGATAAACCGAGTTTCTTCACTTGCCGGAGCGAGGCTAAGGTGTCGGCTGTTTCTCCCGATTGGGAGATAAAAACAGCCAATGTTTCTCCATCAGGAATAACCTCATGATAACGGTATTCGGAAGCATAGACTACTTCCACGGGAATTCGCGCTAGGGTTTCTACATAATATTTCCCCAAAAGGCCAGCATGAAAAGAAGTTCCGCAAGCCACCATCACCAGCCTTTTTATCCTCTTCAAAGACGAGAGGGATAAGCCCGTCTCGTCAAGCAGAACTTGGGCCTTATCAAGCTTAATCCGACCTTCCATGGTTTCCCGAATCACTTGCGGTTGTTCAAAGATCTCCTTGAGCATAAAATGCTTGAAGCCTCTTTTCTCAATCATTAATGGTGACCAAGTTAAGATTTCAATTCTTTTCTCAATCGGTTTGCCAGTAAAATCCGTAAACCTAATTTCATTAGGAGTAAGAATGGCTATTTCCCGGTCCTCCAGAAAAGCTACTTTATTGGTGTAGCTCAGGAGGGGATTAACATCTGAAGCCACAATATTTTCTCCATCGCCAAAACCAACTACCGCTGGCGGTCCTAATTTGGCCACGACAATCTTACCGGGCTCATCGCGACTGATGACCGCTATGGCAAAGGCCCCTTCCAATTCCTGAACAGCCCGGCTCACTGCTTCTTCCAGACAACCGGCATAATATTTTTCCACTAGATGAGCGATAACTTCTGAGTCAGTCTCGGACTCAAATTGGTGTCCCTCAGCCAAAAGTCTTTCTTTTAATAAGTGATAATTCTCAATTATTCCATTATGGACAAGAACTATTTGGTTGCCACAACTCCGGTGGGGATGAGCATTTTCTTCAGATGGAACACCATGGGTGGCCCAGCGAGTATGGCCCAAACCACAGCTACCATCTAGCTGGAGCTGCTTTATTTTCTCTTCCAGAAGAGATATTTTTCCTTTGACCCGGAGGCGTTTTATATCTCCCCCGGAAAAGATAGCGACTCCAGCTGAGTCATAACCTCGATATTCAAGTTTCTTTAAACCATCAATTAAGATGGGGATGGGATTTTGGCGTCCGGAATAGCCGATTATTCCGCACATTATTTCACCCCTTTTTTCTTTTTCGCCGGGCCCAACCTGATTTTTCTACTTGCCGGCCTCTAGCCACAGCTAAAGCTTCGGGAGAGACATTCTTGGTGATGGTCGAGCCTGCTCCGACATAAGCTCCACGCCCAATTTTCACTGGGGCCACTAGTTGCGTGCCGGAACCGATGAAAACTTCGTCTTCAATCTGCGTTTCGTGTTTTTTTAATCCATCGTAATTACAAGTTATGGTTCCTGCTCCAATATTAACCTGTCGCCCAATCTTACTATCCCCTAAATAGGAAAGATGCATAGCCTTTGATTCTGGCCCGAATTCTGTTTTTTTCATCTCCACAAAATTGCCAACTTTAGCTCCCTTTCGGAGATGACTTCCGGCGCGAAGATGAGTGAAGGGCCCCACTTTTGTCTGGCTCTCCAGAATACTTCCCTCAACTACGGAGGAAGCCAACACATGCACATCATCCTTTAAAATCGAATCTCGAATAACCGCAAAAGATTCTAAACGACAATCTTTTCCTACTTTGCTCTTGCCTTCTATTACCACCCCGGGATAAATAATCGTTTCTTCTCCTACCTCCACCCCGATGTCAATCCAGGTTGTTTCGGGATCAATGATAGTTACTCCCAACTGAGCCAAAGACCTATTTTTTCTTATCTGCAATACCCGGAGAGCTTGAGCCAGCTCATAGCGGTCATTGACACCCACAATTTCATCTTTGGCTGGCAAAGAAAAAGGCCTCACTTTCTTTCCTTGCTGAGAAAGAATTTCAATCAAATCAGTCAAGTAGAACTCCTGCTTGGAATTATTATTGCTTACTTTCGGTAAAGCTCCGAAGAGGTCTTTAATTCGAAAGAGGTAAAGACCAACATTAGCTTCTTTAATCTTTTTTTGTTCGGGAGAAGCTTCTCTCTCTTCCACCACTCGATATTTTCCCTTGGAAACTTCAATAACTCGCCCAAAGCCGAAAGGATTGTCCATGAGGGCGGTTACAAAGGTCAAAGCGTTCCTTTCGCGTTGATGAAATTCAAGCAAAGGTTGGAGAGATTCCGGGCGTAAAAGAGGCAAATCTCCATTGACCACTAGAAGATCACGTTCGAGAAAAGGTCGAAGAGCAGCCTGAGCCGCCATGACAGCATGAGCAGTTCCTAATTGTTGATCTTGGATGACAAATTGCACTTCTCTTTCCTTGAGAGCAGACATTACTTTTTCTTTCTGGTAGCCAACCACCACCAAGATATCATTAGTGCCCAGTTTTTTTACCGTATCCAGAACATAAAAAATCATCGGCTGCCCGAGAAGAGGATGGAGGATTTTTATTGTCTTAGACTTAAACCTCGTTCCTTTTCCCGCGGCTAAGATAAGAGCAATCGGTTGTTGGTTCATGCCAAGCGAAGAATAAGCTTAAATTTTTTATCTTCCCAAAGAGGCTCAAAATCTCTCTCGTTCTGGGCCAGAATCCGGAAAAAATCATCAAGTTGAATCGCCTTTTTTAAATTTTTAAGACATTCATCATAATTACCCAAAAGACAAAAAGCGTCAGCCATGAGGTAATAGATTTTACCTTCTTTTGGTTTTTCTTGATTAGCTTTTTTCAAATATTCCAGCGCCTCTTCATAATCACCGCGATTAATTAAATAAACACTATAATGATAATAATCGTCAAAATTCTCGAGATTAACTTGGGGCGGATGGAGGCGATTTTCACAGATAGTCAGATAAATCCTGGCTCGATCAACAAATTCTTTTTCTTCGTTATACTTGTGAATAAATTCCTGGAATAATTTCGCTGCTTGAGCAAAATCTTCTTTGCGGAAAATTTCGAGGGCCTTTTGAAAGGCAACTAAAGACTCTTCATACTTAGCCTTTTTGGATTGATTTTTCGGCACCACTTTTATCTCCCTTTCGTCATGAATTTAGATGGTGACATTCTACCCAAGATTGCCCCATTTGACAAGACAACCTCTCCTTGACCCCAGAGTTGGAGGAAGAAGAGAACCAAGCTAGGGAAATATTTCAACCGAATTTTCTTACTTTTTTGCTTAGCCTGAACTCTCAAAATCACCCCCCTCATCTTTGTCCTTCACTTAAAATCGATTCTTTTCTTTTCTCTTTTGCCCCTCTATTAAGCCCAAAACTCAAAGCAAAATTCTAATCTAAAATTTAATCACAAATCCAGCAATCTTGGTGACTTTTTAAGAATTTAACCAACTTTTGATGAAGGCTATGGCCAGCCCGGTAAGCACTAAATCGACCCTGCCAACTCCCGGCCATAAGAGCCAGGTCACCGATAAAATCTAAAATTTTATGACGAACAAATTCGTCGGGAAAGCGAAGAGGAGGGTTAACAATCTTGGCATCGTCAAGAACAATAGTATTTTCCAAAGAAGAACCCTTAGCTAGTCCTCTTTTTCTTAATTCTTCAACATCCCGAAGAAAACCAAAAGTGCGAGCCGGGGCCACCTGCTCAATAAACACTTCTTCAGTAACCCTTATCTCTAAAATCTGTTCCCCGATTAAAGGATGATCATAGTCAATTCCATACTCTATTTCCCAGTTTTCGGCCGGCTCGGCCTTAACCCAGGCAAGCGTTTCTTGAATCTCTAGAGGCTTAACAATTTTATATGTTTTCTCTCTCTTAAAAATAGGGCTTCTCTCGGCGATCAATTTCTCCACAAAATGGCGGGCACTCCCATCGAGGATCGGCACCTCAGATCCTTCTCCCACAATCAAGAGGCTAGTTATCTTGAGAGCGGCCAAGGTAGCCAAAAGATGTTCAACCGTTCGAAGAGAAAATCCGTTTTTCTTTAACACCGTTCCCCCCCGGGCTTCAAATTCACAATCCGCCAGGGAAAAAGGAGGAGACGGCGAGTCAACTGAATTCAAAAGGATTTTACCTTCCCCGCTCGGGTAAAGATGTAATCGGGTGGTGGTTCCGGTGTGAACACCAGGCCCCTCAAACACAATTTCCTTGCTTATAGTAAACATTTACGATTTTCAGGGCTTAATAATTTCAATGTTAAGTATTAAGCCAAAGAGACCTCTTATTGTCAAATAAATCTTCTTTTGTTATAGTGGAAAAACCATGATTTCTTTCCTCAAAGATGTTTTACTCAAATTCCAACAAGGCAGAATCGACCTCGATGAAGCTCTGAAACTTCTTGAGGACTATCCCTATCAGGATTTAAATTTTGCTAAAATTGACCATCACCGCGAACTGAGAAAAGGGTTACCGGAGATCATTTTTGGTCAAGGAAAAACAGCTGCCCAAATAAAAAAAATTGCTAAGGAAATCAAAGCCAAAAAAACAAATCTTTTGATCACGAGACTCAACCTCTCTACCTACGAGGAAATAAGAAAAGAAATCCCAGCTCTTCAATATCATCCAGTAGCCAAAATTGCTTACCTTAAGATAACTGAGCCAGTTCCCGGAAAAGGAACTATTGCCGTGGTGACGGCAGGAACAACGGACATCCCGATTGCCGAGGAAGCAGCCTTAACTTGTGAATTCTTGGGTAATCAAGTACTCAAAATTTATGATGTGGGAGTCGCCGGACTTCATCGTCTCTTGGGCGAATACTCTAAACTTCGCTCTGCCCGAGTAGTTATTACCGTGGCCGGAATGGAAGGAGCTCTACCCAGCGTTATTGCCGGCTTAATCAAAGCTCCCATTATCGCCTGTCCCACCAGTGTTGGCTATGGAGCAAGTTTTAAAGGTCTTGCCGCTCTTTTGGCCATGCTTAATTCCTGTCCTGGCGGAGTGGGAGTGGTGAACATCGACAACGGTTTTGGCGCCGGGTATCTGGCCAGCCTTATTAACCACCTCGGCTAATCTCTTTTCCTCAGCTTGACAATAAGCCTTCCTCTCCCTATATTTTAGAAGTCAAGAGAGGAAATTATTCCTGAAATTTTATGGAAATCGTCGATAAAATCAAACAGATTGTCAATATCGTTGATGTGGCTTCCTTGTATACTAGCTTAAAAAAAAGAGGCAATAAATACATCGGTCTCTGCCCCTTTCACTCCGAGAAAGATCCCTCGTTTAATGTTGATGAAGACAAACAATTGTATCATTGTTTTGGTTGTGGACGAGGAGGCGATGTATTCACTTTGGTTATGGAAAAAGAACAGCTCAGCTTTCCTGAGGCAGTTCGTTTTCTTGCTCATAAATACAACATCCCGCTGCCCTCTCCTAAAGCATCAACTTCTGGCCGCCAGAAGTTAGAGGAGAAACTCTACCACATCAATGCCTTAGCCTTGGGCTATTTTCGCCAAAGTTTATACTCCCATCCGGAAGGGAAAAAAGCTCTGGCTTACCTCAAAAAAAGAGGTTTGAGCCAAAAAACAATTGACCACTTCAAATTGGGCTATGCTCCTCATGGTTGGGAGGGAATAATTTCTTTTTTCCGCCAGCAAAAAATACCTGATAACCTCGTCGAGAAAGCTGGTCTCATCCTCAAGAAAACTGCCGAAAACAAATATTATGATCGCTTTCGGGGAAGAATTATTTTCCCCATCTTCAATTTGACCGGCCAAGTCCTTGGCTTTGGAGGACGAACAATTTTTGATGAATCTCCCAAATACCTGAATTCCCCTGACAGCCCTATTTTCATCAAGGGACAATGGCTCTATGGATTGAATTTTAATAAAGAAGCTATTCGTCAAGCGAAAGAAATAATCTTAGTCGAAGGATATACGGATTTTCTTTCTCTCTATCAAGCTGGATTTAAAAATGTGGTTGCCTCTTTGGGAACAAGCCTAACCCCCACTCAAACTTCCCTGGCACACCGTTTTGCTCCTCAATTGACGGTGTGTTATGACGGTGATCCAGCCGGCCGAAAAGCAGCCTGGCGCGCTGTATCTCTAGGATTAGCCCAGGGATTAAGAGTTGAAGTTATCCTGCTCCCTCAAGAATGTGATCCCGATTCCTATATAAGACAACATGGAGCTAACAAATTTAAAGAACTTTATCAGAACAAAGAATTTGGCTTTAGATTTCTCGTCCACCATCTGGCGCAGCGATATAACTCAACTTTACCCGAAGAAAAAGCAGCTTTGGCCCGGGAAGTGGCCGCCGAAATAGCCAAAATTCCTGACCCTCTTATCCAAAGTGAATACATCAGAAAGGCCAGCGAATATCTAAATGTTGAAGAAGCATTATTTCGCTCTTTGTTCAAAAAAGAAGCACCAACAAGTTCTCCGCGAAAGAGCGAAATTTTCCTACCGGCTGAAAAAAGGCTTCTCCAAATAATTTTTTCCACCCCCAACATAGCTGCCGAAGTTTTAGGGCAAATCAACCCCGCTGAACTCACTGGGCTAAAGAGCCAGGTAATATTCAAATTTATCAAGGAAAAAATAACGGCTAAAAAACTCCCGGCCTACCACGAAATCAAATCATCATTACCAGCCGGTGTTTTTTCAGCTCTATCCACTACCCTCCTGGAACCGGGTCCCCCCGGAAGCCTATCAGAAGCTGTAGGATGCCTTCTTTCTTTAAAAAAACTATCTCTCGATAAAGAAATTAGAGAGCTGCAAAATAAAATCTCTGAATTGGAAAAAACAGGTCAACTCAACCAACTAAACCAACTTTTGCTTCAACTTCAAGAGAAAAAAAAGTTGCAATCAAAACTCATAAACCAAGAATCAATGCTATAATAAATTAAAATCTGGGAAAGAGGTGTTAAAGTGACTGATGACGAACACAACCCCGAAAATGAGATTGACGATGTGGCTGAACTTATCTCCAAAGGTCGGCGTCGTGGTTATTTATTAGTTGATGAACTAGACTCTCTCCAAGATGAATTTGATTCCGAGGAGGATTTTGATGACTTCCTCAGTTCCATGGACGATTACGGAATAAAAATCCTTGACAAACATCACGCGGTTATCCCCAAAAGAAAAAAGGCTGACGAAGTCTCTCTAGAAGGATTGGAAAGGACTACCGATCCAGTAAAGCTTTACCTTCGCGAAATGGGCAATATTTCCCTTCTTACCCGGGAAGGAGAAATCGCTATTGCCAAAGAGATAGAACGGGGCGAAAAACAAGTTACTAAAGCTCTCTCCAAAACCAAATTAATTCTTAATGAAATTTTAGCTCTCGAGGAAAAAATCAAAGAAGATCCGCTTATTCTCCAGGAAATGTTTGATTTTACCGAGGAAGATTTATCGGAAGGAAAACTAGAAGGAAATAAAAGTAAAATTATTGACCAAATCGAAGAAATAAGAAAATTAGGCCGCCAACTGGAGAAAATCCCCGAAAAAAAGAGCAATATTATGACCCGCGGTAGATTAATCGTTCAGATGTCTCGAATCATCAGAAATATGAATGTCAAACCTACCCAGCAAGAAAGGATTATTGACTCCCTCCGGGAAAAATTGAGAGCCATCAACGAATTGGAAGAAGCCCGAGATGAATTAATAATGGCCTTAAAAAGCGCCAAAAAGCAGAAAGAAAAAAAAGAAAGTGAAGCCAAAATAAAAGAAATTAAAAAACTTCTAAAATTATTCCAAGATGAAATTGGACTTGATCCTCACGGCCTGCGTCGCATCATCCGGTTAATTACTACGGGGAAAAAAATAAGTGATCAAGCCAAGAAAGAACTAGTAGCAGCCAACCTTCGCCTAGTGGTTTCCATCGCCAAAAAATACAGTAATCGAGGTCTTCAATTTCTCGATCTCATTCAAGAAGGCAACATGGGCTTGATGAAAGCTGTCGAAAAGTTTGAGTACCGCCGGGGATATAAATTTTCAACTTACGCTACCTGGTGGATAAGACAAGCTATTACTCGGGCCATCGCCGATCAGGCTCGGACAATTCGTATCCCGGTGCACATGATCGAAACTATTAACAAGCTCATCCGAGTTTCACGAGCCCTCGTCCAAGAAATCGGCCGCGAACCCACCTGTGAAGAAATCGCCAAGAAGATGGATATGCCTGTTCATAAGGTGAGGAAAATAATCAAAATAGCTCAAGAGCCAATTTCTCTAGAAACCCCCATCGGCGAAGAAGAAGACAGTCACCTCGGAGATTTTATCGAAGACAAAGGGATCCCGTCTCCCCCGGAGGCTGTAATCCATACCAACCTTCGCGAACAAATAGAAGAGGCCTTGAAAACCTTAACCGAAAGGGAATCCAAAGTGCTAAAGATGCGCTTTGGATTAGGCGACGGTAACGAACATACCCTTGAAGAAGTTGGACAACAATTCAAAGTAACCCGAGAAAGGATTCGCCAGATTGAGGCTAAAGCCCTTCGTAAACTTAAACATCCGAGCCGGAGTAAAAAACTTCGCTCTTTTCTTGATAAATATTAGCTTTTGTCCCCAAGTGACGGAAAAAAATCGAAATAAAGGCCATTGCTTGTTTGGCTATTCCCATCTTAACAAAGGGAAGAGAATGCTTGATCTCAAGTTAAAAATCTTGATTTCTGAATAAGGATTGTCGACAATATATCCTTAATTCAACGTGGAGTATAAAAAATGAAGAGAGAGAAGTTACTTTTGATTCCCGGGCCCACGCCGGTGCATCCGCGGATCATTAACCTCCTTTCCTTACCAACTATTTCCCATGTCAGCCCTGAATTTGTAGCTGAGTTTAAAGAAGCTTTAACCAATTTAAAAAAAGCTGTTTTCACCACTGAAGGCCAGCCGTTTATCATCGCCGGGACAGGTACTCTGGCGATGGAAATTGTTGTCTTGAACACAGTTTCCTCTGAAAATCGAGTTCTTGTGGTTTCCCAAGGTTATTTTGGCCAGAGAATGAAAGACATCCTTACTAGCTTTGGGCTCCAAGGCGACCTAATCCAAAGTAAGCCAGGAGAGGCCGTGACGCCGGATGAACTGGAAGAGAAATTAGCCTCAAACAACTACACGGTGGTTATCTCTACTCATGTAGACACTGCCACCGGAGCTGCGGCTCCTATCCGTAGTTACGCAGAAATCTGTCAAGAGTACGGCACCATGTTCATTGTTGATGGCGTTTGCGCTACTGGAGGACTTGAAGAACGAATGGATGATTGGCATATAGACGTTATTCTAACTGCTGCTCAAAAGTGTTTCGGCGTTCCCCCAGGATTAGCCATCATTGTCTTTTCCCCCCGGGCAATGATCAAGCGAAAAAAAATGGCCAAAATTCACGCCTATTATTCGGACATTCTTCGGTGGCTACCAGTCATGAAGGATCCTTCTCAATATTTTTCAACACCCTGCGTCAACGAAATCAGAGCCTTCAACGAAGGCCTTCGCTTAGCCTTGGAAGAAGGAATGGAAAAAAGATTTCGACGCCACCGTCAAACCGCTCAAGCTATTCGAGCCGCCCTGCAGGAAATGGGATTAAAGCTTTTTACCCGCGAGCCTTATTGGGCTGACACCCTCTCCGTTGTCTTTTATCCACCTGGAATCAGAGATGAAGACTTCCGAGGATTACTTGCTCAAAATGGAGTTGTCGTGGCCGGCGGATTGGGAGAAATGAAGGGCAAGGTCTTTAGGATGGGCCATATGGGTAATTTATCCCATTCACAAGTGATGTTTGCTCTGGAAGCATTAGAAAAAACATTAGCTGCCTTAGGTTATAAACTCAACAAGGGTCAAGCAACAAAACGAGCCGAAGAAGTATTTAACCTGAAAATTAATTAATCTTCCTTTTCTTAAATTCCAATGAAAAGCAAAGTCTATTTTATCCGAGCCGACCATAAAGAACCAGCCTCAGAACTGGCCCGGAAAACTCTTCGAGTGATAAATCCTTTTTGGGAGTCTCTCAACCTCAACTCCTCTTCTTTCGTAGGCCTGAAGATCCATTTTGGCGAACGCGATAATTATGGCTTCATTAATCCGGCCTGGCTTACGAGCCTGATTGAAAAAATTCTCAACCAAACTCGCCGCGTCTTTTGGACAGACAGCAACACTCTTTACACCGGCCCTAGATCAAATGCCCCTGAACATCTTCTTCTTGCTGCTCAACATGGTTTCAGTCTTGATAAAACCAAACTCCCCGTTATCATTGCTGACGGCTTAGTGGGCCGAGACAAATTTGAAGTCACCTTAAATTTACCTTTTATAAAAAAAGCCAAAATTGCCAGCCTCTTCGCCACCATTGACTATCTCTTCTGCCTCAGCCATTTTACAGGCCATATTCTGACCGGATTCGGTGGAGCAATCAAAAATCTAGGCATGGGCTGTGCATCGCGAGTGGGTAAACTTGAACAACATTCCAATGTTCATCCCTGGATCAAAGCCAAAGCATGTCGTTTCTGCCTGCTTTGTATGGACTTTTGCCCGGCATCGGCCATTGTCCCTGAAGAAAATAAAGTCCGCATCATTGATGAAAAATGTATTGGATGTGGGGAATGCCTAGCCGTTTGCCCGGTAGGAGCCATTAGGCTTCGTTGGAGCGAAAGCTCGGAACTGTTGCAGAAGAAAATGGCCGAATATGCTTTCGCTATCCAGAACGGTTTACATCTACAAGCCTTCTACCTTAATTACCTCGTCAAGATCACTAAAGACTGCGACTGTATGTCCCAAGAAAAAAAATTCATCATTGACGATATCGGGCTCCTTAGCAGCCAAGACCCGGTGGCTATCGATCAGGCTTCGGTCGATTTAGTTAATCATCAAGCCGGTGCAGATATTATCGGCAAACTAACCAACATCAACTGGCGTCATCAACTCGAACACGGAGAGCAAATTGGCTTGGGTGTCCGTCAGTATGAATTGGTGGAGGTAGGTGATAATTTTTAAATTTTTTCCCCGCCACTTCTTGGCCACAATCGATATTAATCAAACCGGAGCTAATTTTACGGAGATGACCAAGGCCTAAACCCAAACAAAAAAAGATAACTGCCTATTTCTATATGTCGACAACTTTTACCGCTTCCTTTCCCTTTTGCCGGCGAGGTTACCAAATGATAATTACCAAGATCCCCTTTTAACTACCTTATGAGCTCAAATCACGGGAAAATTGATTAACTGAGAAAAAAGGTCAATTTGCTTTTTAATAGAAAATATAGGTAAAAGAATAATCGGCCAGGGAGGGAGAAGATAATTTAAGGGAGGGAGGAGGTTTAAATTCGGTATACCCATATTTACCAAAATCAATGGAGACCGAATAAAAATTCTCGTGCTGGATGAGATCCTTAACTACTTTCTGGGCAATGGCTTTTAATTGAGTCTGATTTAGGCCCTCAGGAACTTGAACATGGAGGTAAATAAGATGAGCTCCTTGATAGTCAACATCTCGACGATTAATTATTTTAAAGGAAACTAAATTAGCCTGGGCAGATAAAGGAAATAAATTGGCGACTTTTTGATTGGAAAAAGAACTTGTTGATGATTGGGTTAACAAAGCAAGCAAAACAATAAAAGAGAAAGACAGAATAAAAATCCAGAATAAAGGTTTAGAAACCGAAAGTGAAGAAAAGGGTGCGCCCCCCTCTTGCTCCTTGGACATCGACGCCACCTTTTATCCCTCAACTTTCTTATTTATTCATTAATTGTCTAAAATCAAGAGGGTGGACAAATTTGTCGTTCTTTGTCGCTTTTTGTCGCATTTTGCCACTTCCCCAAAAGGGCATTTCTTAGCTTTAGGCTTTAAAAATTGCTACTTTCAGTCTATAATAACAGCCGTCATTCGGGGCGTAGCGCAGCCTGGTCAGCGCACAGCGTTCGGGACGCTGGGGTCATGGGTTCGAATCCCATCGCCCCGATTTTTAAATTAGATAGATCCTGACTATAAAGGTAAACGGTTAATATTCGAAAATCATTCTCATTCATTTGTCGATAAATAAATGCCCCTTCCTATCAAATTTAATTAGAATTCTTGGTTCAAACTAGAGCTAATAATAACGACGGAAG
>DQWD01000226.1 GCA_011042725.1 Candidatus Aminicenantota bacterium
TGATATGTACCCGGAGCTTCAATGGCCATTTGACGAAAAATAGGCAGGTCGGAATTACTTAATTCTAAGAGACGAGCGGGCGTAACTATCTGAAAGATAGATTCAAAGATAGGCAGAAGAAGATAAGCGATAATGGCGCTTAGCAGACCGCCAATAATTCCCATCAGCAATTGAAAAGCGATGGTGGTCCAGGAGCTTAAAGATTCCTTAGCCAAGTGAAGGATGATGATGACCAATATATTGATGGGGATAATTAAAGCCAGTCCCGATTTAAACACGTTGACTCGCGATTGTCGCCCATAATACTTAATTCCATAAATGGCCGCAAAACCAGCGAGAAGCGCCAACAGGACAAGGTCAAAGTTAAATTTAAAGAAGTAGCCAATCATCAAACTGTTGAAAACAGTAAACACTAGCGATATATGGATTCTGGTTAAAAAAGCAAATAGAAGAACCCCAAATTGAATGGGAATGGCATAGTAATAATTTTCTGTCTGCTGCATGAAAGCCAGGGAAGTATTTGAACTTAAAATGTCGGCTAAAAAGACAGATCCTTTGTAGACAATAATAGATAAGACCAGGGTAAGACCCATTAAATTAAAAAAACGAAGGGTGTCTCCTTTCTTTGAAATTGATTTCAAATAATACCAGAGGATGATTAAAAGCAGGGTAAAAAGCAGGATTGTCCCTAAAAAGTTTATCAGCCAACCTGATTGTTGTTTCAAATTTTGGTTGATGAGATTTATTTGTTTGACTGTTTTATCAGTGACTTCATCACCTTTTCGGATAATTACTTGTCCTTTTTTAATTGTATAGAAAACGGGGCTGATGTTTTCCCGGGCTTGGAAGCGCCGTTCATCAGTGGTCATTTTGTCAAAAGTAAGATTAGGGAGAATGAATAGATAAGAAAGTTTTTCCAAAATTCTTTTTTCTTTGGTTCCTATTTCGAGAGATTGTATTTCTTCCTTAACTTTTTCTTTAGCTTCCTGGATATCCAAGATTTGATCAACGGAAGTAAATTTTTCTTGGTTACCGATGATCAAGTTAAATCCTCGTTCAGGTTCACGGCGTATAAAAAGATTTTTCGTGGCCATGATTCCCTGGGAAGAGACTTTGCTGATGAGATTGACCAACAGGTCTTCAAGGTGTGGGGGAAAGCCTAATTGGAATAAAGTTGAAATATCTTCAACAGAAAGGTCGATGGCGAATTTTTGCTCAACCAATTGCTGAAATTCAGCTCTTGATTGTTGACTTGCCTTTTGTTGCCGGTACTCGCGGCCAAAGGCAAAGAATTCTCTAATTTTTTCTTCTGTGTTCAAAATTACATTTTTGTCCAAGGTATAAACAGGTAGCACTGCTTCTTCAGCTTCTAGGCGTCTTTGCTCAGTTGTTTCTTTATCTTCAATAGTAATCGTGAAGGGAGACATGATGTCTTGGGGAGCGATTTGTCCCACTTCAAGTTGGGGAAGAGATTTAGACGGAACATAAGATATGAAATAGGAAATTGTCAAGGCGTAAATGATTAACAAGAAAAAGGGAGAGGTGACTATTTTTTTGATTGATTCAAATTTTCCCTTTTTTTCTGACGAGGAAGCGGTCTCTCTGGTTTTCAAAGCTGGGCCATTCTTTTTTTTAAAGAAATTTATGGTCTTGAAATTAAGGGAATTCATTATTTTCGACTACGCTTTTCTTCTTTATCATAGGCCTTGATGATTTTCTGGACGAGAGGGTGGCGGACTACATCCTTTTCGTTAAAATAGACAATAGCGATCTCTTTAATCGGCGAGAGAATCTTGATTGCCTGTAAAACACCTGATTTTTTGGGCTGGGGAAGGTCAATTTGGGTTATGTCGGCCGTGACCACCATTTTCGAGTTAAATCCAGTTCGGGTTAAGATCATTTTCATCTGTTCGCGGGTGGTATTTTGGGCTTCATCGAGAATGATAAAGGCGCTATTGAGGGTTCGTCCGCGCATGTAAGCCAGTGGGGCAATCTCAATTATTCCTTGGTCAATTAAACGATTGGCTTGTTCACTCTGAGTGAGGTCAAAAAGAGCATCATACAGAGGTCGAAGATACGGATTGACTTTTTGGGTGATGTCCCCCGGTAAAAACCCTAATTTCTCTCCTGCTTCCACCGCTGGTCGCGTCAGGATGATTCGAGTTACATGGTTGGCTTGCAGGAAACTTAGAGCCATGGCCATGGCTAGGTAAGTTTTACCTGTTCCGGCGGGCCCGATACCAAAGACAAGATCGTATTCCCGAATAGCTTTGATGTATTCTCTCTGGTTAAATGTTTTGGGAACTACTGATTTGCGCGAAAGAGTTAAAGTTTCCGAGGGAAAAAAATCTTCGAGGCGATTATGTCGACTTTCTTCTAGAATATCAAGAGCGATCTGCAGGTCATCTTCTTTTAGTTGGAATCCTTTTTCTTCGAGTTCATTTATTTTGGCAAAGAAAAACTTGGCAAATTCTTCTTTTTCGGCGGAGCCTTGGATGAGGAGACTATCGCCGCGAACGGTCAAAGTAACGCCTAACCGTTTTTCTAGCTTCTTTAAATTTCGATCGAGAACCCCAGAGAAGTCTCTCTTCTGGAAATAAGAGTGTTCGATTTTTTCCATCCTTGATTTTGATTCAGATTAGAAATTCATTTAATTAGAAATTAATTTAAAATTTCATTTTACTTCATTTTTAAGTTATTTTAGTAAAATTAACTATAAATTTTCCAATTTGTCAAGAAAAGGGGAAGGCCGGCAGTGGTGATTGGTCCTTTTCTTATATGACGCCAGAACCGTGATGGTAAAATGGTAACTGGCCCCTTATTTTGGCCGGGAACATTTCCAAGACAACCGGCTAATATAGTGCCGGTCACCATTTTTCCCCATACCAGAGAGAAAATGAGAAAGAAATAAGTTTTCGGCCTCATTTCTTTGTGTTCATCCAACATTTGTAATTCAAGCTAAAGGCTGTTACCCAGGCTATCACGGTTTTGGAGATGATCACGGAATTGGTGGTTAAACTTGCAAATTTAAGGGTTTAGGTGTATAAATCAAGGTTACTAAAAGTAAATAATATTATTATTTTAACGAGGGAGATAATTATGACTAAAGAATTTACCCAGATTACGATCCCCACCAATCTTTATCAGCAATTAGAAGAGAAGATTAAAGGAACAGAATACGCTTCGGTCGCTAGTTACGTAACCAAAGTTTTAAAGGAGCATTTGGAAAAGTCTCCTGGGGAGAAAGAAGCTTTTACTTCCGAAGAAGAAGAGAAAGTAAAGGAAAGATTAAAAGCCCTGGGGTACATTGATTAACTGAAAATCAATAAATCCTTTAATCCTGGGACTATTAAGAAAAGAAGGTTTTTGGCCCTCAATTAGAAAGGAGAATCAAATTGAAGCGCAAAGTTTTAGTTATTGGCCTGGACTGTGCCGCTCCTCAAATTTTATTTAACCAGAATCTTCAGCTCCCGGTCCTCTCTCAGTTAATGAGAGAAGGTATTTATGGGCCCCTGCGAAGTGCTGATCCGCCGATTACAATTCCCGCTTGGATGGTGATGAGTACCGGAAGAGATTCAGGTCGTCTAGGACTTTATGGATTTCGCCATCGTCAGGATTATTCTTATCATAAGATCTGGATTGCGACTTCCTACTCGATAAAGGAAAAAGCGGTTTGGGATTATATCAGAGAAGCAGGCGGAAAAAGCGTTCTGGTGGGCATTCCCCCTTCTTATCCTCCCAAACCAGTTGCTGGTAATTTGATTTCTTGTTTCATTACTCCCAGTGATGACAAAGAATTTACTTATCCTCAAGAATTAGGAGAAGAAATTGTTTCTCAGTTTGGCCCTTACCTTTTTGATGTTAAATTCAGGACAGATGAAAAGGATAAGCTTTTAGAAGACATCTATCACATGACTCGTCATCGGTTTAAAGTTTTGAATTATTTGATTAAATCCAAACCATGGGATTTATTCATGTTTGTCGAGATTGGTTTAGATCGTATTCATCATGCTTTCTGGAAATACATGGATCGAGAACATCACCTTTATACTCCCGGTAATCCCTATGAGGAAGTAATCTTTGATTATTATCGAGAATTAGATAGATTAGTTGGAGAACTTATTTCCCAAGTAGATCAGGAAACGGTGATTATGGTTGTCTCGGACCATGGGGCCAAGAGAATGAAAGGCGCTTTTTGTCTTAATGAATGGTTAATTGAGGAAGGATATTTAGTCCCTAAAAGTCGACCTACTTCACCCATTAGCTTTGATCAACTGGAGGTGGATTGGAGCAAGACTAAGGCCTGGGGTTGGGGAGGTTATTATGCCCGGGTGTTTCTAAATATCGCCGGTCGAGAGCAGCAAGGGATTATCCCCCCGGAAGATTATGAACGAGAACGCGAGATTTTAATCCAAAAAATAAAGAATATTACCGGTCCCCAGGGAGAGCAGTGGCAAACGAAGATAATTAAACCTCAAGAGTATTTCGACGAGTTGAAGGGTGATTATCCGGACCTAATGGTTTATTTTGATGATTTGTATTGGCGTTCGGCCGGAACTCTAGGCCATGGGAAGATGTATCTCGAAGAAAATGATACCGGACCTGATGATGCCGTTCATGATTTTAATGGGATTTTTATCCTTTATGATCCGCAGGAGAAGCAAGGAAAAACGAAGCAAGCTAGTATTCTTGATATCGCCCCGACCATTCTCGACAAACTTGGTCTTCCCCAGCCAGCTGATTTCAAGGGAAAAGTGATTAGCTAACTCGAGAAGTAACAGCAAAAAGTGAGATTTGCCGGGACAGAATCGCCTAGATTAACCGGGAATGTTTTTCCCTCTTTAAGTAAGAATTTCCAAAACCGTGATAGCTTGGGTAATAGCTATCAGTTTGAACTGTAAATATTGGTTGGGCAGAAAGAAATGAAGGCCGGCAAAATATTTCTTTTTCATTTTTTTCTGATGCGGGGAAAACTAGAAAAAATGGTGACCGGCACTGTACTAGCTGGTTGTCTTGAAAATGCCCTAGAATGCCCCAGGCTAAAATAAAGTGCCAGTCACCATTTTTTCCTCACGGTTTTGGAAATGTCTCCCCACTTTAATTTTAAAATAGAATTGAAATAGTTTAAAAAAAAATTGGCTGGGGATTACTTTAACTTGAGACTCTATTAAGTCACGAAAGAAAAGAAATACTAATGGCTAGATATTGGAAGGGAAAGCAATGATGACCAAAGACCATAATAGAAGAAAAGAAAACATAGCTAGTTTTGGATAGTAATTCAGATTGGGGATTTGGTTTTTTGGTGATTAGAATTTAAAATTTAGCTAAAATAGTTAGCTTAGTTTAAAATAATTAATAATTTGATTAAAATATATAAACTTTTTTGGTTTATTTTTAAGGAAAAAAATTAAGATAAGGGAAAAAAATGAAGTGCTTAGTTACCGGGGGGGCAGGCTTTATTGGCTCACACTTAGTGGCAGGGCTTCTAAGTCAAGGCCATTTTGTTCGCGTGGTGGATAATTTCTTGACTGGGAAAAAAGAAAATCTCGCCGAAGTAAGCGATCAAATCGAACTTATTGAGGGCGATATCCGTGATTTTTCCCTTTGTCAGGAAATCGTGCAAGGGATTGATTGGCTTTTTCACCAGGCTGCTTTACCTTCGGTGCCGCGGTCAGTTGAAGATCCTCAATTGAGTAATGAAATTAATGTTACGGGAACAGTTAATCTGTTAACTGCGGCACGAAACAGGCAGGTTAAGAAGTTTATTTTTGCCTCTTCATCTTCGGTTTATGGCGATGATCCCAACTTGCCAAAAAGAGAAGACGTCCTCGGGCAACCTCTTTCTCCCTATGCAGTCAGCAAGAGAGTGGGGGAGCTTTACGGTCAAGTTTTCCATCAGTTATATGGACTGCCCATTGTTTGCTTGCGTTATTTTAATATCTTCGGTCCTCGCCAAGATCCTTATTCTCAGTATGCAGCCGTCATTCCTAATTTTATTACCCGGATGTTAAAAGATCAGCCCCCGGTTATTTTTGGAGATGGTCATCAATCCCGGGATTTTACCTATGTTGCCAATGTGGTGGAGGCGAACCTGAAAGCCGCTGCCGCCGAAGTGAAGGATAAGATGATTTTTAATATTGCCTGTGGACAGAGAATAGAGGTCGTGGAATTGGCCGCTAAGATCAGGGAGATTCTGAAAAAGGACATTCAACCGGTTTATGATCCTCCTCGTGCTGGAGATATCAAACATTCTTTTGCTGATATTAGCTTGGCCCGGGACTACATCCACTATCAGCCGGTGGTTTCTTTTGAAGAGGGGCTGCGGCGAACCATAGCTTGGTATCAAAAAGGAGGGAAGTAAAATGCCAAGCCAATCAGAAGAGTTGATTCACAAAATAATTGCTCGCCAGAGTGTTATTGGGGTTATCGGCTTGGGATATGTTGGTTTACCCTTAGTCCGGACCTTTCTGGCCAACGGATTTACGGTTAAGGGATTTGACATTGATAAGCAAAAGATTGAACAACTGAAAAAGGGAAAAAGTTATATTCGCTGTTTTTCTGATGAAGAGCTCAATTCTTTTTTGGCCGAGGGAAATTTTGAGCCCACCACTGATTTTTCGCTGCTGAAAAATGTTGATTGTATCTTGATTTGTGTTCCGACTCCCCTTGATGCCCATCGCAACCCTGATCTTTCCTTTGTCTTAAATACCACGCGGACGATAGCTTCTTATCTTCGGCCGGGGCAGCTAATTGTTTTAGAGAGTACAACTTATCCAGGAACAACGGATGAAGAAATGAGACCAATCCTTGAAGAAGGGGGGTTGATTGCGGGTCGAGATTTCTTTTTAGCTTATTCACCGGAAAGAGAGAATCCGGGAGATGTTAAGTTCACCACGGATAAAATCCCCAAGGTGGTCGGTGGTTATACTCCTCGATGTTTACAGGTCGCCAAGACTCTTTATGATCAGGTGGTGGTTCAAACTATTCCGGTGAGTTCTTGTCGAGTAGCGGAAGCCACTAAACTTTTAGAAAATATCTTTCGTTCGGTGAATATTGCCTTAGTCAATGAATTGAAGATGATTTTTGACCGCTTAGAGATTAATATTTGGGAAGTTATTCAAGCGGCTGCTTCCAAACCTTTTGGTTTTATGCCTTTTTATCCTGGCCCTGGTTATGGCGGCCACTGTATCCCAGTTGACCCTTTTTATCTCACCTGGAAGGCTAAAGAAGTTGATTACGCCACTAAGTTTATCGAACTAGCTGGAGAAATTAATACTCAAATGCCTTATTACGTGGTTAATAAAACAATTGATGCTCTTAATGCTCAGGGAAAGTCAATCAAAGGGGCCAAAATCCTCATTTTAGGGATTGCTTATAAGAAAGATGTGGATGATCAACGAGAATCTCCGGCCTTAAAGATTATCCAAATATTGCAGCGCAAAGGAGCCGAAGTAAGTTACCATGATCCTTACGTGCCTCATTCTTTTGGCCACCGTGACTACCCTGATTTAGATTTATGGTCAGTGGAATTGACACCAGAATTATTAAAAGCAATGGATGCTGTGATCATCACCACAGATCATTCTATTTATGATTTTGAGTGGATTGTTTCCCATTCTCAGCTAGTGGTTGATACTCGAAATGCTGTCCAGGGTATATTTGATCATGTGGTCAAAGCTTAATGTTAGCGGAAACCGGGTAAATTAAAGTTTTCCTTCAAGAGGAGGATGAAGATGAAAATAAAAATAGGGGTTATCGGCACGGGGTATGTGGGATTGGTTACCGCTGTTTGCTTGGCTGAATTGGGTCATCAAGTTGTTGGAACCGATGTCGTCAAAGAAAAGATCGACTTTGCTTTAGCGGGTCGACCGCATATCTATGAACCAGGTTTAGAAGAGCTTTTACAAAAAAATTTGAAAAGAGGTAATTTAAATTTTTACCATGACCTAGATAAAACCATTCAGGATTCCGATGTTCTTTTTGTCTGTGTGAGTACTCCTCAACTTGCCGATGGGCGAGCGGATATGACTTATGTCGAAGGAGTATCGCGGCGGATTGCTGATAACCTTAACTCCTATAAGTTAATTGTTGAAAAAAGTACTGTTCCGGTGAGAACATCAGCCTGGATTAAGAGAGTTATTAATCTATATCGAAAAAACGCCGAGAATTATGACGTGGCTTCTAACCCAGAGTTTCTTCGGGAAGGATCAGCAGTTCATGATTTTCTCAACCCTGATCGGATTATCATCGGGGTGGAATCAGAAAAAGCGGAAAAAATTCTCTGCCAAATTTATCAGAAATTTGCTGATAAGATCTTGGTCACCAATATCGACACGGCGGAATTGATCAAGCATGCTTCTAATTCGTTTCTCGCCATGAAAATTTCTTTCATCAACCTAATTTCCGAATTATGTGAGAAGACCGAGGCTGACGTGGAATTGGTAGCTAGGGGAATGGGCCTAGATCCCCGCATTGGGCCTCAGTTTCTAAAGGCAGGGGTTGGTTATGGAGGGTCTTGTTTCCCTAAGGATGTTCGCGCTCTGATTCACATCGGCGAAGAAATGGGAGTTGATTTCAGCCTCCTTAAAGAAGTGGATAAGATAAATACCCGCCGGATTTATATTTTTGTTAATAAAGTAAAACAAGTCTTATGGGTTCTACGAGAGAAAAAAATTGCTGTGTTAGGCTTGTCTTTTAAACCCCAAACTGATGATATCCGCAATGCACCCAGTATCGAAGTCATTCGGGAGTTAAAAAAAGAAGGAGCCTATTTGAGACTCTATGACCCTCAAGCCATCGCGAACATGAAAAAGATTTTTCCTGAGCAAGAACCGGATTTGGTTTATTGCCCTTCAGCTTATGAAGCCCTGGAAGGAGCCAATGCTGGGTTAATTATTACTGAGTGGCCAGAATTTCAAAATCTAGACCTAAGGAAAGTTGAAACCATCATGAGCAATCCTATCCTGATTGATGGCCGAAATATTTTTGAGCCGGCTGAAGTTAGAAAGATGGGTTTTGAGTACTATTCGATAGGAAGGAAGTAGCTGCTATCTGGTGACAAAAATTTATAATAAGACTCAATTGTCAACTAAAATCACTTCAAGAAGGTGCTCTCGATAATCACTATGGATCTGAAGATAAATATCTTCTCCCTGGGTTAAAAGTTGAAAATTTATAGGCTGTCCGTCAAGGAGGACTCTTAATTTTCTTCCCTTCATTTCAAGAGGCAGAAGTAGTTGAATAAAACCTTGACCAATGAGGCTCGAGTTATAAAGAAAGGAAATAGTTCCCGGTTTTTGGTATTGGTAAGCGTAGGCGACAAACTGCCCGGTTGAGGGTTGATAGAGATGAATCTTAACGGAGTCTTGTCCAACCCGGGGACAAAGGCGGAGGTTATTTGAAGTAAGGTCGACTCCCAGATATCCCTCGATTAAAGCTTGGCCCAAAGCCCCGGCGCTGGCGGTAAAGTAATCGCTTCCTTGGGCCACACCATCTTTGGTGGCCCATTCAAATAAGCCCCGGTTTTGCCTTATTTGAGCGATTATTTCCGCTAATGATTGCTTGGCTTTTAAGCTATGACCATGTTGAAAAAGAGCCAGGACCGCTCGCCCTCCCCACCAGTCCCATTGGCCACCATTCTGATACTCGAAGGCTTCATCAACGAGAGGATGTTTAAATGTTTGCGGTGGATAAGGGGGAAGGAGAGTGGCACTCACCGTGGGTAAATTATATTTTGCTTTCCTTTGAAAAAGCACGCTCAAGATAGATTCAGCCTGCAAGGGAGAAGCTAGCCCAGCTAGAATGGCCATGATATTTCCCCCGACGGGGAAGATGTCTTCCTCGGGAAAAGGGTGTGACCAAGAGGAGTTGTGACGATGAATGATAAAGTATCCTCTCCTTTCATCCCATAACCACTTGTGCGTATTTCTTTTGACTTGGTGGGCTATTTTTGCCCAAAATTGAGATTTTTCCTTGGCCTTTAGTTGGCTCCATAAATGAGAAATATTTTGGCAGGCAAGATAAAACATAGCTTGATCATAGATGTCCACAGTCCACTTAGTTCGCTCATCGGTGATGATGGCCTGTTGGTTAGGATCAATCAAGTCAACATCTCCCCAATCTATGGTGTGAGCTCCCTGGACAAGATTGTATTTGGTTGACCATCGATTTTGGAGCACAAAGCGGAGGGCTCTTTCTAAGCGCTCGATAAGTTTTTCCCCTTTGATGGGGGTGGACAACCACTCTTGGCCGATGAGTTGCGAGACTAAATAGGCAGCTTGAACAGCACTACTTTCTTGGTCGGTTTCAGTGGTGTTTTTTCCCCGTTGGCCATTTTCATCCAGCCAATCAAATAAAGCTCCGTCTGGTTGTTGAAAACTAAGATGGGCCTCGAGCCAAGACTTTAAAAAGGGAGAGGGGTAAAGATAGCTAACCACCGGAAGGAAAACCGTGCTGTCTCTTAACCAAATCTGAGGATAGTTCAACCCGGCTTTGAAACCTGAGACTTTCTCTTGGTCCAAAAGGAAAGAAACCCTGTTTTTTTGCCAAGTTAAACGAATAAGTTGCCAGAGGGAAAAATATTCAGGAGAGGAGAATTCCAATTTAGTCAGGGGAGAAGCTTTTATTGTCCAGGGTTTCTTGTCCTCGGGAAAGGAAAGAGGCAATATTTCTAATTTAATTACTTTGGGCTTGAATCCTTTGTCTTTGAACCAAAACAGCCCTTCTTTGACCAAGTCAAATTTTAGAAAATAAGTTCCTGGCTGCAAAGGATTCCGGAGGTGAACGTTTAAGACTATCTCTTCTCCAGGTTTTAGCGGACGAGGCAGCTGGAATCGCTCGTTGTCGAATTGCAGAAGTTGGTGGCGTTGATTGAAGAGGTGATAAGATAGGTAAACAGGATTTTTTCCTTGGCTTGCCCATGTTGATTTGGTTTTATTCTGAAGGGTAATGACTAGTTTGGTTCGCTCTCCTGCTTTTCCTTGCTCTTTTTTTTTCTCAAGATAAACAAGCGAAGGAGATGATTCTAGAAAAGGGATGATGGGTTTTAATCCAAGACGATGCAAAATAAAAATAGCGATTAAGCTGAGTAAAAAAATTGCGGTTAAGGCCGTAACTTTTTTCTGGGCCATTTTTAACTAGCAAATCCGGGGCAGCAATTCGGAAGTTAAAGGCTCCAGCCGGCGCCAGCCGCCCGAAATAGTTTTGAGCAATAATTCTCCGGCTTTTCCTGGAGAAGTTGCCACTTCGCCAATGATTGCAGCTGTTTTTCCCTGCGGGTGTGCCTTTATTTTTTGCAGAACTTGATTTTGGGCTGTGGCTTTCACCACAATGACCGCTCGTCCTTCACAGGCAAGGTAAAGAGGGTCGATGCCCAGGAATTCGCAAGCTCCCCGAACAGGAGGAGAAAGGGGGATAGTTTCCTCTTCAATAGTGATGGAGTAAGGCAGACGGTCAGCTAGTTCGATGAGAACCGAAGCTAAACCACCTCGAGTAACATCTCTCATCCACAATACGCCTTCTTGCCAAAGAGGAAGGAGAAAGTTTAAGGGAGCGCAATCAGATTTTATCTCAGCTTCAAAGCCAAATTCTTCTCTGGCCACCATCACCGCCAGGCTATGTTCTCCCAATGTTCCAGTAACGATGATTTTGTCCCCTGGTTTGATTTGGGGGGGGGAGGGGTGGGCAATTATTTCTCCAACTCCCGAAGTGGTGATGAAGATTTTATCTGCCTGCCCTTGACGAACGACTTTCGTATCTCCTGTGGTTATTAACACGTGGGCTTGTTGAGCTGCGTTTTTGATGGAGTGGAAAATTTTAGTCAGGGTTTCTTTTTCCAGCCCTTCTTCAATGATTAAAGAAAGGGCTAAAAAGCGAGGTTCGGCGCCGGCAACGATCAAGTCATTAACTGTTCCATTGACGCAGAGAGTGCCAATGTCGCCGCCAGGAAAGAAAAGAGGTTCAACTGTATAACTATCGGTGGTTAAGGCAATGTTGAAGGGTAAAAGAGCGGCATCGGCTAGCTCTTCTAAGTATGGATTTCGAAAGTTCTGAAGGATTTCCTCGTTGATGAAATCCCGCATAAGTTTTCCGCCACTTCCCAGCTCGAGGCTTATTTTACTCATTTTTATTCTCCTTAAAATCAAGCAAGGTGTTTAAACTGAAGGTCACTAATATGTTTTGAGGGAAGAAGTTATGATTAATTTTGATAATCATATTTATAAAAAGCAAGGCAAGCTCCTTCAAAGGAGACCATACATGGACCTTGAGGAGAAGCTGGAGTACAAGCTTGGCCAAAGAGAGGGCAGGATGAGGGAGAAATTTTTCCCCTTAGAACTTCCCCACAACGGCAACCAGGTAAGTGAGTTTCTTCCGGAGAAATTTCAAGAGAGAATTTTATTTCCGCATCATACTCTTGATAATTATCTTTTAATTTTAGCCCGCTTTGAGGGATGTAACCCAGGCCACGCCAGAAAGCATCTTTTTCAACCAGCATTTCAGCCATTATTTGTAAAGCCTGAGGATTTCCTTGGGGAGCCACTACTCGTCGATATTCATTGATAACTTCGGCCCGTCCTTTCTTAATAAGGTCAAGAAGGGAAGAGATAGCCAGGAGAATGTCGGCTGGCTCAAATCCGGTTATTGCTCCGGGGATATTAAATTCATCGGCGAGGAATTGATAGGGAGCCTCCCCGATTATGGCACTCACATGTCCAGGATAAAGGAAAGCATCAATCTTGGTATCTTGACTAGAAACAATAGCTCGTAATGGAGGGGGAATAATCCATAAGGCGGAAAGGAGGGAATAATTGGATAGTCTTTCCTCCTTGGCTTTCTTAACGCAAAGAGCAATTGAAGGGATGGTGGTTTCAAAGCCCACGCCAAAAAAGACGACTTCTTGCTCGGGGTGAGCCTTGGCTAGGTTAAGCGATTCTATCGGCGAGTAAACAATTTTAACCTGAGAACCAGCAGCCGGAATGGCGGTTTGGAGAGAACCAACACGGGTAGGGACCCTCGTCATGTCCCCAAAAGTAGCTAAAATAATATTGGAATTTGTGGAAACGAGCTTGATGGCGGCTTCGTGGTAAGCATCCGGGGTGATACAGACAGGACAACCTGGGCCCGAGAGCATCTCGATTCCTCTTTCTTCAAGGAGGGGTCTTAAGCCATGACGGTGAATACTCATTGTATGCGTGCCGCAGACTTCCATAATCCGGATAGGCAAGTTTGAAAGAGTAGCCGTTTTGTGGGCTATTATCTCCAGCAGTGAACTTATTACTTGGCGATTTCTAAGTTCATTCATTTTGTTTTTTGGACTTGTCTATAGTCGACACAAATTGGGCATATTCTCGAAGGAGGGCCATGGTTTCTTGGGCTTCAGTTTCGTTTAATTTAGCGATGGCAAATCCCGCATGAACGATAACCCAATCGTTAATTTTAACTTCGTCCACCAGCGAAAAATCAACTTGAACCTTGGTTCCCAAATAGTCCACTTTGCCTTGTTTGTTACTATGGAGTTCCGTTATTTTAGCGGGGATGCCGAGGCACATGCTCTCTCCTTTTCTTCTGGAAAGTAAATTTTAGGCCATCAGAAATAAGACTTTCTAAATTAGCATAAAATTGTTCTGAGGTCTACTTTTGCCCAATATCTGTAAGATAACATGATGATTTGAGGCCCCTTATCCTTTTTCCTTTCAATAAGGAGCCGTTTCACTAGTTAATTCTTGAAGCATTTAGTAAGAAATCTAGAGAAAAATGACCCCCAAAATAATCAAGAATAATATAGGTCGTGATAATTTGCTTTATTTGGGTTTGGAAGAGGTTTTCCCACAAAGAGAATAGGATTGGAGGCGATAGAGTTGTTTTCCGGCCGAAGAGATTTTCTCCCCTGGAGGTAACTTTGACAACTGCTCTTAACGTCTTTATAATGTTATCATTATGCGACCTGAGTGGGAA
>DQWD01000222.1 GCA_011042725.1 Candidatus Aminicenantota bacterium
ATGTTGAGATAGAGGTAGAGTTAATCACTGACGTAGCGATGGAGAAGGGATTGCGATTTGCGATTCGTGAAGGTGGCCGGACAGTCGGAGCCGGTAGCGTTACCGAAATCATCGAATAAGAAAAACTAAGATAAGAAAATATAAATGAGGAGATAAGAGGAGCAGACCAATGGAGAAAATAAGAATTCGCTTGAAAGCGTTCGACCATAGGTTGTTGGACCAGTCCGTAAAAGAAATTGTGATCAAAGCGAGAAGAACCGGGGCCAAGGTAGCCGGTCCTATTCCTTTACCTACCAAGATCCATCGGTTCTGTGTTCTTCGGTCTCCTCATGTGGATAAGAGGTCTCGCGAACATTTTGAAATGAGAATCCATAAGAGATTGATCGATATCAGTGATTATAACAATGACACGATTGAAGAACTGCAAAAGCTTGATCTTCCGGCGGGAATAGATGTTGAGATTCAAGCCTTTGGTGCAGGAGAATAAACGATGGTTGAAGGATTAATTGGTAAAAAGATCGGGATGACCCAGATATTTGACGAAAGTGGTAATGTTATTCCCGTGACCGTCATTCAGGCTGGACCTTGCACTGTTGTTCAGAAAAAAACAGCGGAAAGAGATGGGTATGCTGTGGTTCAACTTGGTTATGAAGAGATTACCAAGCAAAAAAAAGTTACTAGACCTCTTCAGGGCCATTTTCAAAAAAGTGGGTTAGCCCCATTTCGAGTTCTTCGTGAATTTAGATTTGATGAAAAAGCCGAAATAAAAGAAGGCGACCAATTTCAAGTTAATATTTTTCAGCCGGGTGAAAGAGTAGATGTAGTGGGGACGAGTAAAGGAAAAGGATTTGCGGGAGTTGTCAAGAGATGGGGATTTCGAGGAGGGAAAGCAAGTCACGGTTCGATGTTTCACCGGGCCCCGGGTTCAATTGGAGCCTCTGCCTTTCCTTCTCGGGTTGTTAAAGGTAAAAAGCTTCCTGGGCAGATGGGAAACCGACGCGTTACCGTAAAAAATTTAACCGTTGTTCGAGCGGATATAGAACAAAATTTGCTTCTGGTAAAAGGAGCGGTCCCGGGAGCTAATGGGGCGATTATTTTAATTCGGAAATCAAATTTCAAATCAAAACTCGAAAGTAAAGAGTAAGCCATGGCGAAATTAGAAGTTTACGATCAAAACAAAAAAAAGGTCAAAGAAGTGGAAGCTCCCGATGAGGTGTTTTCCTATCCAGTGAAGGAACATTTGCTTTATGAAGCGGTGGTCAATTATCGTGCCAATCAACGTCGGGGAACAGCAGCAACGAAGACAAGAGCCGAAGTAAGAGGTGGCGGCCGAAAACCATGGCGGCAGAAAGGAACCGGGAGAGCCAGAGTGGGAAGCATCAGATCTCCATTATGGCGAAAAGGTGGAACCGTTTTTGGGCCAAAACCTCGAGATTACTCTTATCAAATGCCCAAAAAGGCTAAGAGAAATGCTTTAAAATCGGCGTTAGCCTTAAAGCTAAGAGAAAATCACCTTCTTCTTCTGGAGAACATTAATTTTGAAGAGCCAAAAACCAAAAAAGGAGTGGAGTTTGTTGAAAGGTTGGACGTAACGTCAGCTCTTGTAATTGATTGGCCCGAGAATAAAAATATGTTTTTATCTTTGCGCAATATTCCCGGGATTACTCCCAAGGGACC
The DNA here is from genome assembly GCA_011042725.1 of Candidatus Aminicenantota bacterium. Taxonomy (GTDB): domain Bacteria; phylum Acidobacteriota; class Aminicenantia; order Aminicenantales; family Aminicenantaceae; genus JdFR-80. The sequence continues at coordinate 1,678 of DQWD01000222.1, forward strand.
TGATCAAGTGACCGTTTATGATGTCCTTAATCACGACTGGTTAGTTTTATCTCACCGAGCCTATGAATCGTTAATGGAGAGATTAAAGTGATGAAAGATCCTTACCTGATAATAAAAAGACCGGTGATTACCGAAAAAAGTACTTGGCTAAAAGAAAAGAACAGAGAAGTATGCTTTGAAGTCGATCCTCATGCCAACAAGATCGAAATAAAGCAGGCCGTCGAGCAATTGTTTAAAGTTAAAGTTGAGCGAGTTAGAGTGATCAACAAAAGAGGGAAAGAGCGCCGGGTAGGTCGTAACGTAGGTCGAACAAAAAATTGGAAAAAAGCCTATGTCAAGTTAAAAGAAGGCGAAAAAATGATTGAATACTTTGAGGCAGTGTAATCATGAGTATCAAAAATTTTAACCCAACTACTCCTGGAATGAGGCACCGGACAGGTCTAGCTTTCGAAGAGATCACGACTAAAGAACCCTTTAAACCTCTGGTTGAACCATTGAAAAAGAGTGGAGGACGTAATTCAAAAGGGCGGATAACTATTCGGCATCGAGGGGGAGGTCATAAACGGTTATACCGAATTATTGATTTTAAGCGAGATAAGCTAGAAATCCCCGGGGTAGTAGAAACAATTGAGTATGACCCCAACCGTTCAGCCTTTATATCTTTAATCAAATATGCCGATGGCGAACGAAGATATATTTTAACTCCAGTAGGTCTTAAGGTAGGCCAGACGGTGATTTCTTCGAATAAAATGGTTGATATTCTTCCCGGCAATTCTATGCCGCTTCGTCATATTCCCCTGGGGACTATCGTTCATAATATTGAGTTGAAAATTGGGAAAGGCGGTCAAGTAGCCAAGGCGGCTGGAACTGGGGCTCAGATTTTAGCTAAAGAAGGAGATTATGCCCATATCCGGATGCCTTCTTCGGAAATACGTTTAATCCATCTTGATTGTCGGGCAACTATTGGCCAGGTTAGTAATCTTGACCATCAAAATATTGATATTGGTAAAGCAGGACGGAAAAGATGGCTGGGGCGACGTCCCCATGTTAGAGGAACAGCAATGAATCCAATTGACCATCCCCATGGTGGAGGCGAAGGAAAGGCCAAAGGAGGACGCCATCCGGTATCTCCCACCGGTATTCCCACCAAGGGATATCGGACCAGACGCAATAAGAGGACGCAAAAATTTATCGTCCGCCGAAGGAGTAAGTAATCATGGGACGTTCGCTAAAAAAAGGACCTTTTCTTGATCAGAAGTTGCTAAAAAAAGTAATGGTTGCTGCCCGCCAAAGAGGTAAGCGCCAGGTAATTAAAACTTGGTCACGAAGATCGACGGTTATACCGGAAATGGTGGGCCTAACAATTGCTGTCCATAACGGAAAAAGGTTTATCCCTGTTTTTATTACCGAAAATATGGTTGGCCATAAGTTAGGAGAATTTGCTCCGACGCGGACATTTAAAGGACATACTTCTAAAACTGCGAGAACAATAAGGATGAAGAAGTAAAATGAACGAACAAAACTACATTGCCCAGGCCGCTGGAAAGTATATCAGGATATCTCCATTGAAAGCTCGACTGGTGGCTGATTTAATTCGAGATCGTTATGTGGGTGAGGCATTGACTATTTTGAAGTATTCGAGAAAGAAAAAAGCCAGCAGCGTCATCGAAAAGGTTCTCCGTTCAGCCATTGCCAATGCCCAGCAAAAGTCACCCAACGTTGATGTTGATGATCTTTATATTTCCAGAATCTTTATTGAACAAGGGCCCACTTGGAAGCGATTTCGGGCCCGGGCCATGGGTCGAGCAACTCGAATATTGAAGAGGACAAGTCATGTCCATATTTTTTTAGAAGAAAAGAAAGGGAGATAAAAAGTGGGACAGAAGACTCATCCAATCGGTTTTCGTTTAGGATTTAACAAGCAGTGGACTTCACGATGGTTTGCTAGAGGAACAGAGTACAGTCGGTTGATGCATGAAGATTTAAAGATGAAAAAAGAGATCAAGAAAAGATATTATCATGCAGGAATATCAAGAGTGGATATCGAGAGAGTGGGACCTAAAGTAAGAGTAATTATTCATACTGCTCGCCCTGGCATTGTCATTGGTCGCGGAGGGCGTGAGATTGAGAGTCTAAAAAATTATCTTGAGGAATTAACAAAAAAAGAAGTTTATATTGATATTCGAGAAATTGATAAACCCGAGCTGAATGCCCTGCTGGTGGCCGAAGGGATTGCCATTCAATTGGAGAAGAGGATTGCTTACCGGCGGGCAATGAGACGAGCTGTTGAGATGGCGATGAAAATGGGAGCTCGGGGAATCAAAGTTATGTGCTCAGGGCGATTGGGTGGCGTTGAGATTGCCCGCTCGGAGTGGTATTTAAGAGGTCAATTACCTCTTCAAACTCTTCGGGCTGATATAGATTATGGCTTTACCGAAGCTTTTACCACTTATGGTCAGATTGGAATTAAAGTTTGGATCTATCGCACTGATGTTGAAAAACCAAAAATTACTTCTCAAATAACCGAAATAGAGGAGATTTAGCCATGTTGATGCCGAAAAAAGTTAAATATCGCAAACAACAGCGCGGTCGAATGAAAGGAAAAGCTTATCGGGGATCGGAATTGAACTTTGGTGATTATGGCCTCCAAGCTTTAGAACCGTGTTGGTTGACCGCTAGACAGATCGAAGCTGGAAGAATCACCATTACTCGATTTATGAAAAGAAAAGGCAAGTTGTGGATCAGAGTTTTTCCTTGGAAACCGATTACCAAAAAGCCAACCGAAGTGAGAATGGGTAAGGGTAAGGGAGATCCCGAATTTTGGGTTGAGGTGGTAAAACCAGGAAGAATTATCTACGAATTAGAGGGCGTCGATGAAGCGATAGCCCGGGAAGCTATGCGTCTTGCTTCTCATAAGCTTCCGATCAGAACTAGATTTGTAACCCGTGAGAGCAAGGTGTAACGATGAAAGCAAGAGAATTGAGAGAGATGTCAATAGAAGAATTGTTAACTAAGGAACAGGAGCTGAAAGATCAACTTTTCAAATTGAAGTTTCAACATACATTAGGTCAATTGGAGAACAAGATGAAAATGCGGAATATTAAAAAGGATATAGCTCGCATCAAAACAATTGTCAAAGAATTAGAGTTAGAAAAACAAAGGAAGAGTGAAGGATGAGTGAAAAAAAGTCGAAAAGAATAACAAGAATTGGGACGGTCGTCAGTGCTAACATGCAAAAAACAGTGGTTGTTATGGTTGAACGGCAAGTTCAGCACCCTTTATATAAAAAGTTTATTCGGAGAAAGAAGAAGTATCTTGCTCATGATGAGTATGAAAAATGCAAAATTGGTGATGTGGTTAGGATAGTCGAAACAAGACCCATCAGTAAGAGAAAAAGATGGCGGATTCAAGAAATTATCGGGCTTTCTCCGTCCAAAGAAAAAGAAAAATCACTAGAGGAAAAGAAAAATGATACAAGCCCAAACGCGTCTCAAAGTAGCTGATAATTCAGGTGCAAAAAAGATTATGTGTATTACTCCTCTTGGAGGAGGAGTGGGGAAGACTGCCTCCATTGGTGATGTTATCTCGGCTACGGTTAAAGAAGCCGATCCAGAAAGTAAAATCCCTAAGGGAAAAGTAGTGCGAGCCGTGATTGTCAGAACCAAGAAGGAAATTCGGAGAAAGGATGGCTCGTACATTAGATTTGATGATAACGCAGCAGTCATCATTGATCGCCAGGGCGAACCGGTGGGAACGCGAGTTTTTGGGCCTGTAGCTAGGGAATTGAGAGAGAAGAGATTCATGAAAATTGTTTCCCTGGCTCCGGAGGTTCTCTGATGAATAAGATGTTAATCAAAAAGAATGATACGGTTATTGTTATCGCGGGTAAAGATAAAGGAAAGATTGGAAAGGTGTTAAAAGTATTGCCCGAGAAAAAGCGAGTGGTGGTGGAAAAAATAAATTTTGTTAAGGAATTTATCCGTCAAGATCAAGGCCGTAATATTCAGGGTGGAATCATGGAAAAGGAAGCCCCGATCCATGTTTCAAATCTAATGCTTTATTGTGATCAATGTGGTCAAGGTGTCAGAGTTCGGAAGAAAATTCTTGAAGATGGGAGCAGAATTAGGGTTTGTGCCCATTGTGAATCAAGCTTGGAGAAACAATAAATAGGAGATGGCCATGAGTCGTTTGCTCGAAAAGTATAAGAAAGAAACAATCCCCCAGCTTCAGGAGGAGTTTGGGCTTAAGAATATCATGTCAGTTCCTCGGTTAGAAAAGATAGTTATTAACATTGGGGTAGGAGAGGCCACTCAGAATATTAAAGCTTTGGATGCAGCGAAGCAGGATTTAAGTCTTATCACTGGGCAATGGCCAGTGATAGCTCGGGCCAAAAAATCCATTTCTTCTTTTCGCTTACGCCAAGGACAGCCCATCGCTTGTTTTGTGACTTTGCGTGGTCGAAGGATGTATGAGTTTTTTGACCGGCTGGTCAATATTGTTTTACCCCGGGTTCGAGACTTTCGAGGAGTTTCGCCTCGCTCTTTTGATGGTCGTGGTAATTATACCCTTGGACTTAAGGATCAGTTAGTTTTTCCCGAGATAGATTATACAAAAGTGGAAAAGTCAAGGGGGATGAATATAACCATAGTAACAACAGCCAAGGATGATCGCTTGGCTTATGCTTTACTAAAAAAACTGGGAATGCCTTTTCGAGACATTCATTAAGGAAGGATAAAAGTGGCTAGGAAATCTTCAATTGCTAAATGTAAGAGAGAGCCTAAATTTTCGACGCGAAAAAAGAATCGATGCCAGATTTGTGGGCGTCCACGAGGCTATTATCGTCAATTTGAGCTGTGTCGTCTATGTTTAAGAGAATTGGCTCTAAAAGGAGAAATACCAGGAATTACAAAGGCTTCTTGGTAAGAGAAAAAAGACAAGAGAGGTAGGAAAATGACGATGACAGATCCAATTGCTGACATGTTAACGAGAATAAGGAATGCCGCGATGGCGCATAAGAGACAGGTGGAAATTCCTGGATCAAAGATGAAATTGGAAATTGCTAAGATACTTAAGAACGAAGGCTATATTAACAACTTTAAGTATGTGGATGACAATAAGCAAGGAGTCCTCATTCTCACTCTCAAATACAGCGAGAATAAGGAAAGTGCTATTACTGGATTAGAAAGAGTCAGTAAGCCTGGCCGTCGGGTATATTGCCAAAAGGATTCCATTCCAAAAGTTCTTAATGGTCTAGGAATAGCCGTTATATCTACTTCCCGGGGGATTCTTACCGACAAACAATGTGAGGAACTTGGTGTGGGAGGCGAGATCCTTTGTTACATATGGTAAATTTATGGAAGGGGCAGAACAATGTCTAGAGTAGGAAAACAACCGATTCTGATTCCATCTGGGGTGAAAGTGGATATTCTTCCCCAAAAAATTAAAGTTGAAGGGCCAAAAGGTCAATTAGAATCTCCACTTTTTGAAGGAATTAAAGTGGAGATGAAAGATAACCAGCTTCTTTTTTCTCGTCAAAAAGACACTCCTCAATTAAGGTCCTTTCATGGTCTTTGTCGTTCTTTAGCCGCCAACGCTGTTCAAGGTGTTTCTCAAGGATTTGAAAAGAAATTGGAAATTGTAGGAGTTGGTTATCGGGCAAAATTAGATAAAGGTCGGTTGGAGCTCTATCTTGGTTATTCCAAACCGGTTATTTATGAAATTCCCCCCGACATTGAAATTGTGTTGGAAAAACCAACCTTAATTTCCGTTCGGGGTATTGATAAACAGAGAGTTGGCCAAGAAGCTTATAAGATTCGTAGTTTTCGTAAACCAGATCCTTATAAACTTAAAGGAATTCGCTATGTCGGCGAAAAACTTCATAAGAAAGAAAGACGTGCGGGGGTGGGCGGTGTTTAAAGATAAAGTTGAGCTTAAGAAAAAGTCAAGACAGAGAATCCGGAAGAGAATCCGGAAGAAAATTAAAGGAACAACTGAGAGACCACGAGTTTTTATTTATAAGAGTAATCGCTATATTTACACGCAAGTGATCGATGATATAGCGGGCCAGGTCTTGTTTGGAACCAGCACCTTGGAAAAGGCCTTTAGGGGAAAAGCAGGGCAGACTAAAAATATAAAAGCAGCCGAAGAATTGGGAAAAGTTTTGGCTCAACGGTTAAAAGAGAAAAAAATAGCCAAGATTGTTTTTGACCGGGGAGCTTATCCTTATCATGGTCGAATCAGAAAGATTGCTGAGACGTTGAGGAAAGAAGGAATTATTTTTTAGGCAAGAAGCTTAGTAAGTAAGGAGGAATAAGAGTGGTTGAAGAAGAAATTAGAAAAGATGACATAGACCAAAGCCAAGAACAAGAAATAATTGAGTTAAAGGAACAGGTCATTTCTATTCGCCGAGTGACCAAGGTTGTCAAAGGGGGAAAGAACTTAAGTTTTTCTGCTCTAGTGGCCGTGGGTGATGGTCATGGCCGGGTAGGAATTGGTAAAGGAAAAGCTCGGGAAGTTCCAATGGCGATTACTAAAGCAACTGAAGAAGCCAAAAAGAACTTGGTTACTATTCCTTTAAAGGGAACGACAATTCCCCACTTGGTAAAAGGAGAACACGATGCTGGAGCAGTGATTCTTCGGCCAGCTTCCAAAGGAACAGGAGTAATAGCCGGGGGAGCAGTGCGGGTTATCATGGAGTTGGCCGGGGTTAAGGATATTTTAACCAAGTCATTAAGGAGTAACAATCCCATTAGCGTGGCCCGGGCAACGATGAATGCTTTGGAAAAGTTGAAATGGCCAGAAAAGGTGGCTAAGGTAAGAAACATTCCTGAAGATAAGTTATGGTCCTAATCAAAATTGAGGTGGAAAAAAATGGGCGATAAGACAAAACAGGCACCGACATCAAAACAGGAAGAAAGATTCTTAAGAATAAAGCTAGTGCGAAGTTTAATTGGTCGACCCCCAAAACATCGCGAAGTTGCCCGGGGCTTAGGCCTAAGGAAATTGAATTCAGTGGTAACTAGAAAAGATTGCCCGGAAATAAGAGGGATGATTAATAAGATACCTCATCTTGTTGAAGTGGAGGTCATTGGGAAAAAATGAATTTAAGTAATTTGAAACCAGCCAAAGGAGCCCGGAAACCGAGAAAAAGACTGGGGAGAGGTCCTGGGTCGGGCCATGGAAAGACAGCCGGTCGAGGAACTAAAGGGCAGAAATCGATATCGGGATTTTCTCAGAAAAGAGGCTTTGAGGGAGGCCAAATGCCTCTCCATCGGCGAGTTCCTAAACGAGGCTTTACTAATATATTTAAAAAACAATATACCATCATTAATTTAGACCGGCTGGCCTCACTAGAAAAAAAAGAGCTGACTCTCAAAGATTTTGTTGAAGCCGGAATTATTAAAAAGGAAACCGAGAAGGTTAAGATTTTAGGGAGAGGAGAATTAACCCTCCCCAAGACGATCCATGCTCATCACTTTTCAGAATCAGCTCGAAAGAAAATCGAAGAGGCCGGAGGCAAGGTAATTCTGATTGAGGGCTAGTTATGTTAGATAGTATCCGGAATATTTTCAGTATCCCTGATTTAAGAAGAAGGATTATTTTTACTCTTCTCCTTTTAGCTGTCTACCGAATTGGGGCGCAGATTCCCAATCCGGGAATTAGTGCTGATGCCTTAGCTGAGTTCTGGCAGTCCCAGAAGGGAACCATTTTGGGTTTCGTCGACCTTTTCTCGGGAAGAAATATGTCGCGGATGACTATTTTCGCCCTTGGGATTATGCCCTATATTAGCGCTTCTATTATTCTCCAACTTTTGCAAGTCGTTTGGCCTTATCTTGAACGTTTATCTAAGGAAGGAGAGCTGGGGCGCCAAAAAATAACTCAATACACCCGCTATGGAACAATCATCATTTGTGTCATCCAGGCCTTTGGGATAAGTATTTTTCTGGAAGCATTAAAAAGTCCAGGAGGAGCCCCAATTGTTCCTAATCCAGGAATTGGCTTTAAATTTTTAACCATTTTGACGTTAACCACCGGCACAGTATTTATCATGTGGTTGGGTGAGCAAATTTCGGAAAGAGGAATTGGGAACGGTATCTCGCTGATTATATTTGCCGGTATTGTGGTTGATCTTCCACGGGGAATGCAGAGTATCTTTTCCAGCTTACGCAGCGGTGATATGACTCCTTTGCGGTTAATTTTTCTGGTCGTATTGATGATCGTGGTAATTGCAGTGATTGTGTTTGTGGAAAGAGGACAACGAAGAATACCCGTGTCCTACGCGAAGAGAGTGGTCGGCCGTAAGATTTATGGTGGTCAGAGTACCCACCTTCCACTTCGCGTCAATACTGGTGGGGTTATCCCTATCATTTTTGCTGCTTCGGTTATTACTATTCCTTCGACTTTGGCCCAGCTAGTAAAAGTTCCCTTCTTCCAAGCTATTGCCCAGCAGTTTGGATTAGGAATGCCTCTTTATAATCTTCTTTATATAGCTTCGATTATCTTTTTTACTTATTTTTATGTTTCCATTATTTTTAACCCGGCTGATGTGGCCGATAATCTTCGCAAATACGGTGGGTTTATTCCCGGAATTCGCCCCGGAAAAAACACCGCTGATTTTATTGATGGAGTCTTATCTCGAATTACTTTAGTCGGAGCTATTTACTTGGCGGCAGTAGCGATTCTTCCCGAGTTTCTGATGACTGGTTTCAAAGTTCATACTCTACCTGTTATCGGTAGTTTCTTAGAAGCAAATCTTCCTCGTTGGTTTACCCAAGGGTTAAATGTGAATTTCTATTTTGGTGGTACTTCAATTCTAATTGTGGTTGGGGTGGCCATGGACACTTTGCAGCAAATCGAAGCCCAATTGGTTATGCGTCATTATGATGGTTTCATGAGACGGGGAAGATTAAAAGGTCGAAGATGATGAGGATAATTCTCCTTGGACCCCCGGGAAGTGGTAAAGGGACTCAGGCTTCCCTTTTGGAAGAGAAGCTTGGGGTCCCGAAGATTGCTACCGGGGATCTTTTTCGAGACGCCGTGCGACGCAGAACACCTTTAGGCTTAAAGGTTAAAGAAATCATGGAGCGAGGCGAATTGGTGAGTGATGGATTAACGGGGCAGTTAATCAAAGAGAAAATAACTCAGCCCGAATGCCACGGAGGTTATATTCTTGATGGTTTTCCCCGCAACCTCAATCAGGTTAAATATTTGGAGATGATAGATAGTTCCCGGCTGGAGGTGGTTATTGATCTAGATGTGGAAGAAGAAGAAATAATTCAGCGCCTTTCTGCTCGACGGGTTTGTCCTCAATGTCAAGCAGTGTATAATATAATCCTAAAGCCCCCTAAGAAGGACAATAAATGTGATAATTGCCAAGCTGATTTGATAACGAGAGATGACGATCGACCAGAAGTAATCAGGAAAAGGTTGCAAGTTTACCGGCGAGAAACTCAACCCTTAATCGATTATTACCAAAAGAAAGGAAATTATAAGAGAATAAAAGGAACAAGAAGTGTTGAGGAGGTTTTTAAAGAAATATGGGAATGGCTGAGTCCCTATCTAGCCAATTCAGGGTTAAGAGCAGGAAAATGATAATCTATAAGTCTCCGGAAGAGATAAAGATGATGAAAAAAAGCGGCCAGCTTGTTGGTCTTATCTTACAAGAACTGAAGGATATGATAGTTCCTGGATTGCGGACGTTGGATCTGGATAAGTATGCGGAAGCAAGGACCAAAGAATTAGGAGCCCGGCCGGCTTTTAAAAACTACCGGGGCTACCCGGCTTCTTTATGCGTTTCGATTAATGAGGAGATTATTCATGGCCTTCCTTCCGACCGGAAGCTTAGGGAAGGAGATATTGTCAGCCTTGACTTCGGAGTCGTTTATGAAGGTTTTTACGGCGATGCAGCCATAACTTGTCCAGTAGGACAAATAAGTGATAAAGCCCAACTCCTTATCGATACAGCTAAAGGTGCCTTTTGGGCGGGAGTAAAGTTTTTCAAAGAAGGAAATTATTTGTCCGATATATCTCATGCTATTCAGACCTATGTTGAGGCGCAGGGATTTTCGGTGATTCGCAATTTTGTTGGTCATGGAATCGGATACAGCCTTCATGAAGATCCGCAAGTGCCTAATTATGGGCTTCCTGGCCATGGTCCTCGCCTCAAGCCAGGTTTGGTTTTAGCCATCGAACCAATGATTGCTAGCGGTGGGCATGAAGTTGAAGTTTTGACCGATGGTTGGACAGCAATTACTAGGGATCGGAGTCTATCGGCTCACTATGAGCATACTATAGCTTTGACTGAGAACGGAGTAAAAATATTAACCTTAGTTGACGAGACAGAAAGTAAGGAATGGAAGAAAGGAGTCTTTAATGCCTAGAAAAGATGATGTTATTGAAGCTGAAGGTGTTGTTCTCGAGACATTACCAAATGCCATGTTCAAAGTTGAGCTGCCGAATAAGCATGTTATCCTGGCCCATATCTCAGGCCGGATGCGCAAACACTTCATTCGCATCTTGCCTGGTGATCGAGTTTTAATTGAGATTTCACCTTATGATTTAACTAAAGGAAGAATAATTTATCGTTTTAAATAAAAAATGAGGTAAGTAAAGATGAAAGTAAGAGCATCAGTTAAAAAAATATGCCGTAATTGCCGAATTATCAAACGAAAAGGAACAATTCGCGTGATTTGTTCTAATCCCAAACATAAACAAAGACAAGGCTAGAAGAGGTAAAAATGGCGAGAATAGCAGGTATTGAACTTCCTTCCAATAAAAGGATTGAGGTTGGATTGACTTATATTTATGGAATTGGCCGATCCAAGGCCAATAAAATCCTTGCCGAAGCCCAGATCGACAAAGATAAAAAAGTAAAGGAATTGACAGAAGAAGAAATAAATAAGGTCCGCCAAATTATCGAAAAAAGAGAAAAAATTGAAGGTGATCTCCGTAAAGAAGTTACCTTAAACATCAAAAGATTGATGGACATTGGATGTTACCGGGGTCTGAGGCATAAAAGAGGATTACCCGCTCGAGGACAGCGAACAAGGACGAATGCGCGGACGAGAAAAGGCCCGCGGGGTCGAGCAATTAAGAAAAAATAGAGGAGAGATTCATGGCGAGAACGACCAGAAGAGGCAAGAAAAAGAAGGTTAAAAAGGATATTGGCTTTGGAGTTGCCTATGTCCGATCAACATTCAATAATACTATCATTACTATTACTGACCATGACGGGAATACAGTCTGTTGGGCAAGTGGAGGGACGGCTGGTTTTAAAGGAGCCCGAAAGGGAACCCCTTTTGCTGCTCAATTAGCCGCCAAAGAAGTTGCTGATAAAGCCAAAGAATTTGGGGTGCGTTATGTTGATGTGAAAGTTAAAGGACCGGGAGCTGGTCGTGAATCAGCCATCCGGGCTCTTCAGGCCCATGGGTTGGAAATAAAGTCTATCCGGGACATCACGCCTATTCCCCATAACGGGTGTCGTCCCCGCAAAAGACGTCGAGTTTGAGCAAGGAGTTAGCGATGGGAAAATATACGGGATCTGACTGTCGTCTTTGTCGAGCGGAAAGAACTAAGCTATTTCTCAAAGGAAGCAAATGCTTCTCCGATAAATGCCCGGTAGAAAGGCGTCCTTATCCTCCTGGTGAGCATGGACGAATGAGGCGTCGAATTCTAGGGTACGGATTACAATTACGGGAAAAACAAAAGCTTAAGAGATATTACGGTATGTCCGAGAGACAATTCCGCCTTTTCTTCGAAAGAGCGGAAAGGATGAGAGGAGTCACTGGAGAGAATCTATTATCCATGTTAGAACGTAGATTAGATAACGTGGTTTACCTAGCGGGTTTTGCTTTTTCCCGGAGTCATGCTCGACAAATGATTGTCCATCGGCATTTTCGGATGAATAATCATAAAGCCACTATTCCTTCCATGTTAGTCAATGAGGGTGATGTCATAACCTTAAAAGAAAAAGCTAAGAATAATGAAAATATCAAAGCGCTGGTGGAAGCCCATCGGAATAAAACTATTCCCAGCTGGCTAGCCGTTGATTTTGATAAACTGGAAATAAATATTATTTCTCTCCCC
>DQWD01000277.1 GCA_011042725.1 Candidatus Aminicenantota bacterium
ATCAACCATGATTTTATCCCTGAGGAAAAGGAGATGAGAAGACTCTTGGCTTCAGCGGAATTTGAAATCACTGATTTCATTGACCAACCTTCCTTGTATCTGGTTAAAGCTCAGGCGATAAAAAACAAGAAACAGAAGTATTTTTATAATTCAAATTAAGACCAAAGGCAGGAAGAACGAATTTGTCTTCAAATTCTTAACTCATCTCTCATCATGGCTATTCAAATGGCGCTGAAGATGACATTTTTTTCGAATGAAAACAAAAATCAAGAAGAATATAAATCTTCTAATTCAAAACAACATTTCTCTTCGCTTCAACAACTACCGACAATTGATCCTCGAATTACTTTATTTTGGTGCTTTTCTTTAATCCTGGTCATCAGCCTCACCTCTTTCAGCCCATTGTTGAAATGGTTAATACTCAGTTTGATAATTTCAGCTAATTTCAGGTTAGGAAAGTTTTCCTTACGGACCATTACTCGTCGATTTCTCCTTCTTTTACCCTTGCTTATCTTTCTCAGCCTCTCTATCTTTTTTTTCGGCTCCCGCTCTTCTTCCCCTTTTCCTCAAAAGCACGCCTTAGAAATACTAATTCGCTCCCTTTTGGTCTGGGGAAGTTTAATTTCTTGTTTTGGTCTTCTGCGTTTTGAAGGAACTCTCCAGGCCTTGGATAGACTTCGATGCCCCCGCTCCTTGACGATGATGGTTGGACTCACTTTCCGTTTTCTTCCTTTAATTAGAGAAAATCTTGAGCATCAACACCATGCCCTTCAATCCCGCCTTTTCGGGCGGCTTTCTTGGCCTCGCAAACTGCACTTAGCCAAATCTATTATTAGTCATAATTTTTTTCAGGTTTTCGAAAAAGCTCAAAAAATCCACTGGTGTTTAATTAGTCGGAATTTTTCGGGAAAATGGACTTCTTCTCCCCAACACCATTTGACCTGGTGGGAATGGGGTCTAATTGGTCTTATCTCCTTATTTAACGGAGTATTCTTATGGTGGTCTTAAGCAAAGAAGAAAGGGCACTAGAAGTAAGAAATCTCAGCTTTTCCTATCCAGAAGGCCCCCCAATTCTTGATGGTCTTTCTTTCACGATAAAAAAAGGAGAAACCGTGATTTTCCTTGGCCCCACCGGAGCAGGAAAATCGACCTTATGCCTAACTCTTAATGGTGTTCTTAAAGCATCGGGAGAGATTAGAATCTTCGACGAACTTCTAAATCGAAAAACAGCCAAGAAGATTCGGCAGCGGGTGGGGCTAGTGTTTCAAAATCCTAATGATCAGCTATTTTTACCCACCGTTAAAGATGAACTATTTTTTGGCCCCTTAAATTTAGGTTGGTCCCCCGAGGTTATCGCTCAAAGAATGAAATCGGTTATAAAAAAACTCAATCTCGAAGGATTTGAAGAGCGGTTAATAAATAAACTTAGCCTTGGGGAGAAGAAAAAAGTGGCTCTGGCCTCCGTATTAATTCTCGAACCGGATATCCTTATTTTAGATGAGCCCGCCGCCGGCCTTGATTTCGGAAGCAAAAAAAATTTAATGGCTTATATCAAGGTCCTTCCCCTCACAAAATTGATTGCCAGCCACGATCTTGAATTGGCCTGGGAATTAGCCGAAAAAGTAATCATCTTGGATAAAGGAAAAATCATTAGCGCTGGAAGCCGGGAAGAAATTCTTCTTAATGAAAAACTTCTCAAAGCCCATTGCCTTGACCTGCCCTTGTCAGCCAAGGTATAGGGTTAGGGTTAGCTAGTAGGGTTATCGGGCAGGGGTAGGCAGTGTCAGGGGTAGGGTCGGGCCGTGAGAACTATATTATAATCTACAAGTTAACTCCTATTTAACCCCTAAAATCAACCCTATAACAAGATTTTTGCCCCTAAAATTGAGTTAGGGTTAAAAACTTTCCACAACATTTATTTTCCAGCCGAGAAGCAACCTAAAAATATTAAAATTATCCTCCTTTCCAAATCAAAATTAGAGTAAAAATCCTAACCATGTTCCTATTCTAATTATGTCTTAATTGTCCTCACCAGTTCATATTAAACCTGATCTAAGAGGGCTAGGTGCTGGAAATTAATTAAAAAATTGGGTAAATATGTATTGCGTCCCCAGTTTTCTGTCCCCCGTTTTAAAAAAAATTTCTATTAGGCTCTTGACTTGGGGCACACATAGTTGTCCCCAGTTTTCCTCCCCAGTTTTCCTCCCCAGTTTCCTCCCCAGTTTTCTTGGGGACAAAACCAAAAAATTCAATAACCAATTATGACTCTTCTTAACAGAATAATCTCTTCTACCCCCTAATACGAAAAAGAAACAAAATAAAATAAAAATAAAACTTTATTTTCCATTTTTAATCAAATATAATTCTGCGTACCAATGAAAGAAGAAAAAAGAACAGTTATCTGCGGCACTGGGCATTACCTTCCCCCGCAGATAGTTACTAATTTTGATCTAGAAAAAATTATAAACACCAGCGATGAATGGATTCGCCAGCGCACTGGGATTGTCCAACGCCATTACGGGACCCCCGGCGTAGGAAGTTCTGATTTAGCCACTGAAGCCGCTAAGCTGGCTATTAAAGACGCCGGCATTGATAAATCAGAGATTGATTTTATCATCGCTGCCACCTTATCGCCTGATTACTACTTCCCGGGTATTGGTGTTCTTGTCGGAAGTAAATTGGGCCTCAACGGGATAGGGGCTCTTGATGTTCGTAATCAATGTAGCGGGTTCATTTATGCCTTATCGGTTGCTGACCAGTATATCCGCAATGGTACCTACCAGAAAATTTTATTAGTCGCCGCCGAAGTTCAATCTTCTAACTTAGATCACTCCGATGAAGGAAGAGACATGGCTGTTCTCTTCGGTGACGGAGCCGGCGCCGTGATTCTGGAAGCAAATTCCGAAAATGATGGTCGAGGAATCCTAACCACCAAACTATTTTCTGACGGACAATATGCTTGCGAATTATGGATGGAAAAACCAAGCCCTAAGGATAAACCTACTTTCTCTCCTGGCCTTTTAGAAGAAAAAAAATATTATCCCCGGATGAATGGACGAAACGTTTTCAAACATGCCATAGAAAAAATGCCTCAGGCCGTGTGGGCTAGCCTCAAAGAAGTAAGCCTGACTGTTAACGATATTGACCACCTCATCCCTCACCAAGCTAACGATAGAATCAGCCTTATGGTCGCCCAGAAGCTAAATATTCCGGTCAATAAAGTAATTCGCAACATTCATCGAGTTGGCAACACAACTGCCGCCTCCATTCCCATCGCCCTTGACGAAGCCGTCAAAGAAAAGCGAATTAAAACAGGTGATCTGGTGGCCTTAACCGCCTTTGGCTCAGGATTTACCTGGGCGGCGGCTCTTCTCCGGTGGTAATACCTAGCGGATAAAATCTTCCGCTAGTTTGAGGTAAATTGAATCAAAAGCAAGCAAAAATTAAAAGATATTGCCTTATCGATGTAAATTATGTTAGCATTTATCAACGATAAAATGTGGCTTAATTTAATAAATCGCTTTGTTAGAAAATATTCGTAGAGGAGGAAAATCATGAGGAAGACATTCACTATTATTTTAGTTGCCTTGGTTCTTCTTGGGGGATCTTTTCTTGCTTATACCCAACAGAACGAAGAAGATGCTAAATTCCAAAAAACTCTGAATGAATACCTCGACTCTCTTTGGAAATTTTACCCCACAGCCGCCACCCTAGCCGGTTACCACAAATATGACAACAAGCTTGAAGATTTAAGTAGCAAGAACATTGAAAGACAGTATGAAACCTTGGGTAAATTCAACCAAGAATTTGTGGCTAAAGTTGATCAAACTAAACTTTCTCCCCAAGTGTTAGATGATTATTTAACGATTGTTGATGCTCTCGATTTAGAAGTTATTAAACACGAAAACTTACTTCCCTGGGAATACGACCCATTATTTTACAATAACATTCTCGCCAATTGTGTCCAAAGTTTGCTGACCAAAGACTTTGCTCCCCTCGATAAAAGAGCAACTAATGCCGCCGAACGATTGAAAAACATTCCTAAACTTATCAAACAGGCCAAAGAAAATTTGAAAACCCCTCCCCAAATTCATACGGAAGTAGCTATTAACCAATTCGGGGAAATTCTAAACTTTTATAAAACAGAGCTCCCCCAAATTTTAGATCAAATCCCCGCCGGAGCTAAGAAAAAATTCAATAATGAATTACCAAAAGTAATCAGTGCATTGGAAGATTACCAAAATTTTCTCCAGAATGAACTTCTTCCTCGTTCCACAGGCAATTTTCGTCTCCAAGAAGCCCATCGTCGTCTATTAAGGGTTAAGCTCCAAAACAACTTAACTCTGGAAGAGCTAGTGGCTCGAGCCAAAGCCGATTACAACAACCTCCGTCGTGAAATGTTTCTTGTTTGTATTCCCTTCTTTAAAATTATGAATCCTCCCTTTAACATCGAACAACCCCCCACCAATTTAACTGAAGAACAAATTCGACAGACAGTAATCAATCATGTCTTTAATAACATTAAATCGGAACATGTTCAGGCTGAAGAATTTTCCACTGCCTTGAAAAATGAGGCAGAGCGAATTAAAACTTTTCTTCAAGAAAAAGAAATCATCAGTCTTCCCGAAAAATCGATTAACTTCGCTGAAGCCCCATTTCCCTATCTAGGAGTAAAATTTCTTACTCTTTCCATTCCCGGCGCTTATGAAACCACGGAAGAGTTTACCCTAAGTATAGCCCCTATGTTTACCGATTTAGCTGAAGAAGATGCACAAACTCTGCTGGAAGAATATAATAATTATTTTCTTCCCTTCTATGTAACCAGAAATATCTACCCAGGCCTGTTTATTCCCACCTGCACAGCCTACCAGCAGGCCTCATTAGTCCAGAAACTTTATCCCAACCAACCTCTCCTCCAAGGGTGGCCTCTTTTTGTTGAAGAGATGCTAGTTTACAATGGCTTTGGTAATTATGACCTTCGACTTCGACTCAATCAACTCAAATATAAATTAAAGGCTGTTATCGACTTCCTCCTCGAGTTTAATATTCACGAAGGTGGGATGACCAAAGATCAAGCTATTTCCTACATGATGCGCGGTGGCTTCCAGAGTAAAATTGAAGCCGAAAGAAACTGGAACAGAATTGCCCTCATGCCTGGCGATGCTGTTTATACTTATGTTGGTTACCAAGAATTCTTAGACTTGGAAAAACAATACCGTCAAACAGCCGGATCCGCTTACTCTCGAAAAGAATTTCTTGAGAAAGTTCTCAGTTTTGGTCCTCTTCATCTTCGCCAGCTCAAGAAAAAATTGTTCCTTAACTAAAACCAAAGAATTGGCCTAAAGGAAAGGCGTCTTTTGGAGGCGCCTTTCTTTTATAAGACTGGAAATGAAATTACCTCTTGTTGATTCTCACGCCCATCTTTTTGTGAAGGATTTCGCTGATGATCTCGACGAAGTTATCAACCGAGCTGGAAAGAAAGGTTTAACAGCGATTTTAACCCCGGTCGACATTCTCGATCCTCAAGAAATAGAAAAAGCTCTCAACTATTCCAGTTCGGTGCTGCCTATCTTTTTGGCTGCTGGGGCGCATCCGCACCAAGCTCATAAATTTAACGAAAGTTACCTGGGAAAAATTGAGTCCTTAGCCCGAAAAAAGAAAATAGTGGCCATCGGAGAAATCGGGCTTGATTATTATTACAACTTTTCTTCGCCAGATGCCCAGAAACAAGCTTTCTATCAACAATTAATATTAGCCGAAGATCTTAAACTGCCCGTCATTATCCACAGTCGCCAGGCAGCTCAAGATGTTCTCTCTATAGTTAAAAAAGCCAAATTCTCTCGTGGTGGAGTCCTCCACTGCTTTACTGAAAATTACCAGCTAGCCCTAGAAATGATGGAACAAGGTTTTTTTATCTCGTTTTCCGGAATTATCACCTTTCCCAATGCTCAATCTCTTCGAGAAATCGCAGTAAAGATCCCTCTGGAAAATTTACTGGCGGAAACTGATTCTCCTTATCTTACCCCTCACCCGCTGCGAAAAAAAATTAAACGTAATGAACCAGCTTTTATCTTCGAGACGGTCAACTTTTTAGCCCAACTCAAAAAGACTAATCTAACTGAGCTCGTCTCCCAGCTCCAAGAAAATTTTCAGAAATGTTTTGGCCTTGAGGATAAAATTATTAAGGAAATAGATATTTAAAAAGGGAAGCATTTCCAAATTCGTGAAGGCCCTAAGAAATAAACTTTAGCTTGAATTATACTTCTTGGATGAGCTAAAAAAAATGAGAACCCACAACCTATGCCTTTTCCCTTTTTCTTCTGGAGCTAATAAAAACAGTGACAGGCACTAAATTAGCCAATTATCTTGATAATGTTCCCGGCCAAAATAAAGTGCCAGTTACCATTTTTCCATAAAGGTTTCAGTGATGCTTACCTTGAAAATTAAAAATTTGAAATTACCCCTTCTAAATGCTAAGATAAACGCGCTTTGCCAAGAGGATGAACGATAATTTATTAAGGAAAACATGATGAAAGCCAATACTTCGGCTTTTCTTCAATCAAGCTTAGAAAATAACTTGGATTTAAACACTATATATATACAAATTACCCATGAATTAAGGAAAGTCGAGAATCTCCTTAAGGAGATGATTAATTCATCCAACCCGCTCATTAATGAAATAGGGAATTACTTATTTCGTAAATCAGGCAAAAGAATTAGACCTGCTCTCCTTCTTCTTTGTTCTAAACTTTTAGGTTATAAAGGAACTCAAGACATCCTCTTTTCCGCCTTGATCGAAGCCATCCACACCGCCAGTTTAATCCATGATGATATCGTCGATAATTCGGAGTTACGCCGCGGCCAGCCCACTGTTCATGCCAAGTGGGGCCCCAATATAACTGTTCTCTTAGGGGATTATCTCTACATAAGAACTATTGATCAGGCCTTAAAAAATTCCTCCAGAAAAATTCTGGAAGTATTGACCGAAGTAACAACAGAAATGGTCGAAGGTGAAATAACTGAATATTATCATAGTGGTAATCTTGCTTTGAAAGAAGAACAATATTTTGACATCATTAAAAAGAAAACAGCCTCGCTCTTTAGAGCTACTTGTCAAATCAGTAGCCTTTTGGCTGAAAGTAATGAACAAGTAGAATTTCA
Source organism: Candidatus Aminicenantota bacterium (assembly GCA_011042725.1). Lineage (GTDB taxonomy): Bacteria > Acidobacteriota > Aminicenantia > Aminicenantales > Aminicenantaceae > JdFR-80. The sequence goes on from DQWD01000277.1 coordinate 7,162, forward strand.
ATTGGCCGAATTTGGACTCAACCTGGGAATGGCTTTCCAGATAGTTGACGATCTGCTCGACTTTACCGGCGACGAAGATCGCCTGGGAAAGCCCGCATTATCCGATCTGCGAGAAGGGAGGGTTACTTTACCCTTAATTTTTACTCTTCAAGAAGGAAATAGTCACTTAAAAAGTAAAGTAACCGGTTATTTTCAAAATAAAGGCCATTCTGAAGGGCTAAGAAATGAAATTCTAGAAATTGTCACTAAGAACGGAGCTCTAAAATATGCGATGGCTAAAGCGCGGGAATTTGGTGAACGGTCAAAAAAACTAATTCTCGATTTCCCTGCCTCAATTTATCGCGACTCTCTAGTCCTTTTCACCGATTTCTTACTGAATCGAGACTTCTAACTACCAAAAAAGACATCTCCTCTATTTCAAAGATGAGACTCTTTTCGCAAAAAACTTGCCGAAACCTGAGAAAAATTATAATAATTCAAGCTAAGAGAAAATTTTTTTAACTGGAACAATTACCATGACCGAGATTGAAGTCAAAATTAAAATCTCTTCTCTACCTGATCTTAGGAAAAAATTAGAAGAGCTGGGCGCTGAAATAATTAAAGACAGATATTTCGAAGACAACACTCTTTATGATTTTAAGCATCAGGAGTTACGGCAAAAAAAATCAGCACTCCGACTAAGAAAAATCAACAAAAAGTGCTTTCTAACCTTTAAAGGCCCCCCATTAAAATCTCGTTCTTTTAAAATAAGAGAAGAGTACGAAACCGAAGTCAAAAATGAAAAGCAAACGAAAAAGATTCTTAAAAAAATAGGCCTCAAAGCCACTTTTACTTATTCAAAATTTCGAACCGTTTTCAAGTTTCAACGAGTCAAATTATTCATTGATGAAACACCAATAGGAAATTTTATCGAGATTGAAGGAAAACAAAGTGACATCGTCAAAGTGGCCAGGCAACTAGGCTATTCTCGACGTGATTTCATTAAAAAAGATTACATCCAACTCCTGCTAGAGGCTCAAACTGAAAAAACGAAAGAGAAAAAGACCAATCTTTCTCCCTGAAATTGCTTTTTTGGTGAAGTTGGAATGCCTTTATTCTGATTCTTCCGGAGTTGCCTTCTCTTTTTCCTTATTTATTTCTCCATTAAAAAGCTCTTCAGGAAGAAGTAATTCTTGTTTCTCATCCTGCCCTTCTTCCTGGGGAGCTTTAATTACATAATCAATTAATCCTTTTTTCACTTCTTCTTGGGCAATACGAATAAGACTTCTACTTTTGCTTTTTATTTTGGGTTCAGCACCCTTGAGAAGTTGTTTCGCTCTTTTAGAAGCAATAATTACATATCTAAATTTACTGTCCATATCACCATGTGGAACCACGCTCGCCTCCTCAGGAAAATAACGTGAATGAAATGTTAGCAAAAATCACTAAGAATTTCAAATTTCCCAGGCGACTAGGAAAACTATTTAAACAAGGACTCAACCTAAAGCCAAAAACTAAATAATCTCTACTATCTGAATATCAGAAATATTCAGCTATTATTGACATTTAAAAAAGAAATAGATTATTGTTTTAAACATTCTTAGGAGAAGAAAAAATGGAGACAGTAACTCGCTTTAGTATCTCGGTTAATTCCGAGTTGTTAAAAAAATATGATTTTCTACTAAAAAAAATTGGCTATTCTAACCGGTCGGAAGCAATTCGCGATCTAATTAGAGAAAGGTTAGCTCAGGAAGAGTGGCAGGATTCTCAAAAAAAAGTCGTCGCCGTTTTATCTCTTGTTTATAATCATCAAACAAGAGAACTAACTGAAGTCCTCAACCGAATTCAACATAGACATGTCGAAGCTGTTATTGCTTCAATGCATATTCACCTTGACGAACATAATTGCCTAGAAGTAATTATCTTAAAAGGAAGCGCCAGCCAAGTAGAAAAGATTGCCCATGAACTAATAACCACCAGGAATGTTAAGCATGGGCAATTGATTAAAACTACTACTGGAACTGATATCCCTTAAAAGCTAAAACTTCTTACTGTTAGGGAAAGGCAAAAAATTTCTTGCTGATTAATTTTAACAATGACATTTCATCTCTCTAGGGCAAAAATTGCTGAAATTCGCAGATATTTTCCTCTCGGACTTGAAAATTTCTAGCGAATATGGAAATCTAAGAAGAGGTTATTTACTTAAGTCACCAAGAATTTATAGAGGGGGCTGGCCAAGAGGCGAAGGTTTAATTCTAAAGGAAAAGAGGAGCAGTGACCAAAGAGAAATCCTTCCTTCACTTAAACGAAAACAACATACCCCTTCTTACCTCTCACTCATCAAAAACTAAAGCCCTCTGGTCGATAGGGGGAGGAAAAGAGGGAACAGGTAAGAGTCTGGTCTCTTCTTGCCTAGGAATAGAGCTGGCTAATCTTAACCACGAAGTCTTCTTAATAAATACCGACGAAACAGAGCCCAACCTCCTTACTTTTCTAGGCCTAAAAGAGAGCAAGCTTCATCTAGATGATTTGATTTCCAGGAAGAATAAAAAAACTGAGGAATTAACACCTTCCGGTCCTCTCTCCCATTTAACCTTGATTCAGGGGAAAGGAAGCCTCCTCTTCCAACCGGACTTAAACTATTACAAAAAACTTACTCTTCTTCGTCACCTCAAAGAGTTTGAAAATAAAGTAATAATTTTTGATTTAGGAAGCGGAACAATTAATAATGAGATTGACTTTTTTATCATCGCCAACCCTGGGATACTCGTCATCAATCCCGACCCTGTTTCCATTGAAAGCGCTTATTATTTTCTTAAATCATGCATTATCCGCATATTTAAATTATATATTGATTATTACCAAATCCACAGTTTCATCAAAAGTATAACCACCCAAATTTACGATTCCTCAAAATCCGTCTACAGCTTTTTAAATGAAATTATATCTCGTGACAGAACCTATGCTCAGATTTTTTTTACCGCCCTCAAACAATTCCGTCCAGGCTTAATTGTCAATAAAATTCGAGATGAAAAAGATGCTCTCCTTGGAGAATCGATCGTCAATATGGTTCAAAAATATTTGGTAACCGATCTTCATTTTCTGGGTACTATTCCCTATGATGAAAAAATGTTTTCTCTTCCCCACCAACAAGAATCATTACTTGATCGTTACCATCAGAGCCCTTTAGCTCCTTCAGTAAAAAATATAGCCCAGAAGCTAATCCAACTTGCTTCTGAATCTCCCCCTTAAATTATTTATTCAGTTCTTTTCTGCCCCCGACGATAAAGAAAAGGCAAAAAACTTTAACGGTCTAGGCGAAGGTCATCATCGTTACCAAATACTCCATCCGGTCCAGCAGAAGTTAACCGAAAGTTATCTCTTGAGAGCTTCTCGTACTTAATTTCTCTCCCCCAGGCATCAAAAAGGCCTGCACCTAAGGGGCCCATAGTTTGCAATTCCTTCAATGTTAAAGGTAATTCTCCTTTTTGAACACTATAAGTTAACACTGCCTTTTCCAGGGCCCTTAAATTGGCCAGAGTAAGCTTAATTTTTGTTCGAGAAAAAGCTTCAACTTGCTCAGGCACTTCATTTTCTTTATTCCCTTTTAAGGTCCAGAGAATAATAACTAAGGCAGCCACCATAACTAAAATCACCAAAAATCCTTTAACTCTCAATTTATTCTCCTTTCTTACCCAATTTATTTGCATCAGTTTTATCAAGTTTCAAGCTCAAGCGATACCTTGTTCCTAAATCTTTGGCTTGGAATCGGAGGGAACGAATTACCCTCAGTTCTGGAATATTCCATTTGGCGATGCAGGCATATATTTCTCGATAGCCATGCTCAAAAGCATAGTTAATAATTTCTCGATGGAGAGCAGTGGATATTCCCCTATTGCGGAAGGGTTTGGAGACAAAGGTCATTTGAAGATAAAATTCCTCCGTCAGTTGACCATTCTCCAATGGAAGGACATCATAAAGACTATCAACCTCGGGAATACCCAGGGAAGGATACCCAAGAAGAAAGCCAACAACTTTCCCATCAACTTCGGCCACGTAAATAACATATTTATTTCCTTTTTGTAGATAACGAAGACGGTAAGTCTGAACAGCTGATTCAATCTGAACATTGGGGAATTTTTCCGCCAGTTCTTCTTCTAGTTCATGAACTAAATTTAAAACCTGGCTCTCGTCTTCTTCTCGATAGGGGCGAATTATAGCGCGATTAAACCTTTCTTGATTTTCTTTTTTCATTTCCCCATCCTTTAAATTTTCTTTATTTTTACTCTTTAACTTTATTCAATAAACTTTTTTTCTAGTTCCTCCAGGGAGGCTTAATTAATTTAAGCTGCTGACTTTGCCTCTCCTCTTCTCATTAAAGTCACTGTCTCCAGGAACGGAGAAAATGGAAATTGATCATAAGCATCCAGGGACATAATCTTATATCCATTTTTGACCAATGAAAAAACATTTTTCTTTAAAGTTACCAAAGAGCAACTGACAAATAATATCCATGAAGGAGTAAGCTCTAGCAACTGCTTAATAACTTTACTTTCACAACCCTGGCGGGAAGGGTTAATTATCCACAAGGAATCGGGACGGGGTGAACAAGACGCTAAGAATTCCTCCGCCCTCTGGCTGAAGAAATAGGCTGTGGCTCGCGATAAGTTCAGAGCATTAAGCCGGGCACTATTAATAGCATAACTATTGAGATCAATGCCGATTATTCTCTTCTCAGGGGGAAGACAGAGCAGCGAAAACAACCCTACCCCACAATATAAATCGTAAGCTTCTTGAAAATTAAGAGTCCTAACTTCTCGCTTAATCTGGGAGAGAAAACAGGAAAGCAAATGAGGATTCACCTGAAAAAAGGCCTGATAGTGAGACAGAAGCCGCTCTCCAAGGACAAAATGAGATATATATTCTGCTCCATAAACTCTTTTTTGCGAAGGAATAGCCACTCCCGCCAAGCAAGGGACTTCTTTGAGTAACAATTGAGCAAAAGTATCATAAGATTTCCCCCTCCGGGATTTTTTCACGGCCAGAATGAGAAAGACTTCTTTATTTTGATGCGCTCCTTTAATTTCAAATCCATCGACTGGCCACTCTCGGCGATGAAGAATAATTAATGATACTGTCCGGCGGACCGCCTGGCAAATAAAGCTGGGAAAAATCCATAAGGCTTGGGTATACGGAACTTCTCCCTTTACTGGATCTGTTCCCATAACCTTACCTGAGGTATAAACCTTGAATTTTCCGCGTAACCGGAATTCCTGAAAAGGAGAAGGTCTGATTTTAACCTTATCTGCTGAGTAACCAATCGCGGGTAAAATCTGATGTAATTTTTTCGTCTTCTCGGCTAGAGATCGCTCATAGTGACGGCTTAGCTCGTCGTAATAACTCATTAGACGCTCTCACTTCTCTCAAAAAGATAAGCCCCTAAAATAACCATCCCTAAAGCCGAAATAAAAATAACGATTAAATCTAAAGATAAAGCAAAAGAAGAGGCGCCAATCAAAACACTTCTTAGTCCATCCACGCCGTAAGTTAGGGGATCAAGGAAGGAAATAATCTTCAACCAATGAGGGAAATTATCCATAGGATACAAGGCTCCACTGAGAAAAAAGAGAGGGAAAATAACAAAATTCATGACAATACTAAATCCCTGCAAGTCCTTCATCTGGGAAGCAAAACTCAATCCAAGACCAAGAAAACAAGCTGAAATTAAAATCATAATAATCGGAGACAAACTAAATAATAACCAAGAAAAAGGTCTAAAACCCATGGCCATCGCGACAGCCATAATCATCGTCGCCTGAATCAAGGCTGTGGTTACTCCCCCGGCAATCCGGCCGAGAACAATTGACACTCGACTCACCGGAGCGACCATGATTTCTTTCATAAAACCAAACTCTTTATCCCAAAGAACGGATAACCCTCCAAAAGTGGAAGAAAATAAAAGACTCATCCCTAATATCCCGGGAACAAGAAAAGAAATATAGTTGATTCCCGGCGATAAGCCTGAAATCCCCATCCGGTTAAACCCTAATCCTAAGAAAGCCAAAAAAAAGAGAGGCATGGCTAGAGCCCCCACAATTCTTGATTTTGCCCGCCAAAATCTTTTCATTTCTCTTAACCAAAGAACATAAATAGCAATATAGCTCATCTTCTCCCCCGTAAATGATGACGAAATTTACTTCGTTGACGCTCAATGGAGTTGGCTTCCTCATCTCGAATATGACGACCAGTAAAATAGAGAAAAACATCTTCCAAGCTTGGTTTGTGCAAACTTACTGAAGTTACCCGGTTACCATTCGTCTCGGCAACACGGATTAGCTCGGGAATTCTTTTTTCGGCTTTTTCCATGGTTAGAAGGAGACTATTATTATGGTCTTTGATTGTTTTTATCCAAGGTAGGGTTTCATATTTTTGGATGACTGCAGGATGAAAACGCTCTAACTCTAAAGTAACCACATCACCCCCCAATAAATCCTTTAATTTTTTCGGAGTATCCAGAGCCACAAATTTTCCTTCATCCATGATGGC
>DQWD01000276.1 GCA_011042725.1 Candidatus Aminicenantota bacterium
CTTCTCACTCATAAGTTCAACAAAAGAGCCGATTACTCCTTTTCTTGTCTTCTTGCCAATGGACATTTCGATAACTAAAAGGGGAATCCCCCAAAGAAAAAGGAAAAAGATCCAGACAAGCATAAAAGCGCCACTTCCGTATTGAGCCACGATTCGTGGAAAGCGCCACATGTTTCCAGTTCCTACCGCCATTCCAAGACCAGCCAAGATGATTCCCCACCGCGAGGCAAACTCTTCTCGTTTTACAGTCATGGTTGTCTACTCCTTGAATTGAAAACCAATTTTTTGCCAGTAACTGGCTATTCTATCCACCGCTTCCAAGGCTTTATTTACTTCTTCCTCCGCGTGAGCTGCCGTTAGGGCTCCAAAACCATGAAAAATATGAAAACCTTCTTCCAACATGGCTAGCTTGAAGATTAATTCCCGGACTATATAATCACTAACATGGGGATTAAAAACTTGAGTTGGAGAGTCAATGGTTGCTAAATCCTGCAGCAGAAAGTGAACTCCAACCAGGGAGCTTGGAAATCCTAGCTTACTGTCTCCCCCAGTGCATCGTACAAAAAATCCATAACTTCTAAATATATTTTCGATATTTTCTCTAACTCGGGCACCCATCTTTCCTATTCGTGGATAGATGTCATTTTCATTCTCGATGAGATGTTGGATGTAGGTCGCTCCAGCCAACATGCCCAAGGGATGAGCCGAAAAAGTTCCTCCTTCGAACTTAACTCGCTGTTCCGGTGGTGCCTGGGGGCCACAAAGCTCAAGGATATCTCTTCTGCCAGCAACCGCACTGACCGGCATTCCTCCTCCAATTGCCTTGCCCAGCACAGTCAGGTCAGCTTCGATATTGTAGAGAGTCTGAAGAACTCCGGCATGGAAGCGAAAGCCGGAAACAACTTCGTCCAAAATAAAAACGGCTCCATATCTCTTAGTTAAGTCTCGTGCTTTTTGGAGATAGGCCGGATGAGCAAAAATAAACCCTCCGGCCCCGATAAAAGGCTCCATAATTAAACAGGCAACTTTTTCCCCTAGCTGTTGGAACTTTTCTTCAAGATCAGCTTGGTTATTAAAATCAACGGTTATTACTTCTTGATCGATACTTGAGGGTAATCCGGCTGATTCAAGGCTCTGCAACCCAAAGTCAAATTTCGTAATTCCCTTCAATGCATAGGGATGGGATCCATGCCATCCGCCTCCAACTTTGAATACGATATCTCTTTGCGTATAACCTCTGGCCAGCATGATGGCATACATCGAAGCCAGAGTTCCGCTGGTTGTAAACCTAATTGCTTCGGCATGGGGAATACGGCTTAGAATACGCTCCGCCAGTTTTTTTTGATAAATCCCTGGAAAACCAGTAATTAATCCTTGACCCTGTTGCAAATAATCCTGAATTATTGCCAGGACAAATGGAGGGTTGTGGCCCAAAATGTTAGAGAAATGCCCCTGCCAAAAGTCAATATATCTATGGCCATCAAGATCAACGACTTGAGAGCCTTTCGCTTGAAGATCATAAAAAGGAAAAGGAGGTAATAGCCGGAGATTATGACTTCCTCCTTGAATTAAGTATTTTAGAGATTTCTCGAAGTAATCCTTGGACTTGGGATGAGTTTGACGATATTTACGTTGCAGCTCATCTAATAGTTGGGAACTGTTTGTCCTTGGCATAAGCGGATTAATCTAGAGGGAATTTCTAGTAGCGAGAAATGATATCCCGAAGTCGTTGTGCCAAAGAAGGGTCAAGAGTTTTCAGTTTTTCCAGGATATCAATGGCACTATAACGATCATTAAGGTTCAAATAGGTGATAGCCAGGTTGTACCAAGCCACGCTGAAATCTTGCTTCAACTCCACTGTTTTTTTCAGAGGTTCTAAGGCCGCTCCAAAATTCTTCAGCATCATGTAGTTAATCCCAATATTAAACCAACCGTTAGGATCATCGGGGTTGATTTCCGCGAATTTTTGAAATGCTTTGATGGCTTCCCGGTAATTTTTAGTCTGATTATAACAATAGCCTAAATTGTAATAGGCGTAATCGTTATCAGGCCGCAACTCGATAACTTTTTTGAAAACATCCACTGCTTCCTTGAATCTTTTTAAACGAACATACAAATATCCCAAGTTGTAATGAGCAGTATCACTTTGAGGTTTAGCTTCGACCATTTTCTGGGCTGCTTCGACAGCTTTTTCGGGCATTTTAGCTTCATCATACATCCTGACAACTGTATTGAAATAAATCTCAGCCCGCTCGGGATTAAGTTGAGCTAGTTCATAATACTTCTGAGCAGCTTCATCATACATCTTAGCTTTTAAAAGAGCTTGGGCATAGTTTTCATGTAAGTCCAAGTCTTGGGTAAATTTCTTTAAGGCTTCAGCAAAAGCCTTGGCCGCTCCCTGGAAATCTTCGATTTCCATCTTGCACAAACCGATTCTTTTCTCGACCTCGGCTTTGTCTTCAGGATTGAAGCTGACATATTTTTCGTAGGATTCGGCCGCCTTGTCAAATTGGCGAAGTTCTTCGTAAGCTTGCCCCATATAGAGATAAGTCTTTTCATTTTGTTGATTGAGCTCGTAGGCTTTCTGAAAAGATGCAATCGCTTCGTTCCATTTCATCATGTTTAAGTAAACATTACCAATTTTTAGATAAACATCATCTCGATCAGGCTGCTGTTGGAGAACTTTTTCATAAGTGGAAATGGCGGATTCAAAATTCCTTTGTTCGCTGTAAATTTCCGCCAATTGAAGAAGAAGCTCGACATCGTTGGGATTCAATTTTACGGCATTTTCTAAATGTATTTGCGCCCGGCCTGATTCTCCAACAGCTTCGTATATCCGCCCGGCCAAAAGCGATCCTTCCAGAGTGTCAAAATATTTTTCTGCCTTCCATTGCTTAAATTTCTTAACAACACTGGTTTGGGAAAGCCGGCCTATCCCGTCCACCGGCAGGGCAACTTTTCGCCCCCCTTCCAAAACCATCAGTACGCCAACCACCACTCCGCTCTCATCTAGAACCGGAGCACCAGATAAAGTTTGGGGTCCTGAGATAGTTAATTCAGCCACGCTCAACGAAGAGTTTATTTCATGTATATCCTTAACTTCGCCATTAAACTCAACAATATCACCCGATTCATTCGAACCAACCACTGTCACCTTTTTCCCTGCTTGAAGAGAGCCAAAATTTCCTAGTTTTAGCCCTAGTTTTTTCTGGTTAACTTTACAGAGAGCAAGGTTGAAATTCTTATCAAAACTGATTATTCCATCAAATTTAACTTTCTTTCCTTTATAATTAAGACCTTCTACTTTATTAACTGCTTGACTTATTAAATGATAATTAGTGACCAATATTTGTTTGGCAACGAGAAACCCAGTACCCTTGGCTAATGTTTCTTTATTAGGTCCTAACACAGTAAATGAAAACACATTTTCTAAAACCTGCTCACTAACTGCTCCTTGCAGGAAGGTAAAGGAAATACAAAGAGCAAGCAAGATTAACCCTAAAGATAATTTTCTCTTGGACATGATTACCTCCTCTTTTTTTATAATCATCATTTTTTTTATGGGAAATTTTATTGAAGCCTTCATTAGAGTCAGCTGCATGATTTTTCACCATTACCTACTTGATCGGCAAATAAGCATAATAATAGTAATAAATTTACTCTTTTGGCCGACCTTATCACTTCTTTTTTTCAACTTTAAGATCTTAGCGATAAAATTCTTTTCTTTTTTATTGGCCACAATAAACAACTGGCAAATGCAGAAATAAATTTACACTGCGAAGCGCTATCATGTCAAATATAAATCAAATTTCTGAGCCTGAATTAACCTGAGTTAATTGGAAAAATACTTTTCTCAATGATATGATTATTTTCTAATCGACCATGGATAATAAACATGAAAACATTTTTTTAGGCAAGTTAAAAATAGTTTATTTTGGCACTTTAATCGGTTCCTCACTTCTTGTCTCGTTAATCTTTTTAGCTCCCTATCTGCAAAGCATCCATAATCCGTGGGGCACTTTAATTTATGGTCTTTTCAGCCCTTTTTGCCACCAGGTGCCCTCTCGTTGTTTTCAGCTTTGGGGGCATTCCTTAGCGGTGTGTGGACGATGCACAGGTATCTATTTAGGCTTTTTCCTTGGTCTCGTGATTTATCCGTTTTTTGGGGGAACAACTCGGCCTCTTCTTCCCCATCTTTTCTACTTACTTCTTTTTTCTTTGCCAATTGGGCTTGATTCTCTGGGCAATTTTTTTCACCTTTGGTCGACTTCAACTTGGGTTCGATTGACAACCGGCCTCATCTGGGGACTCATTCTTCCTTTTTATTTTCTTTACGGCCTAAGCGAAGCTTTAGCCCAATCTGGAAAAAACAAGTAATTATTTTTCTTTTTTAGTATATTCTATTTAATTCTTTCTTGACTTCAAACTTATTGAAGTGGATTTTAATGCTCTTATTTAAAGCCCGTTAAAACAAAGTTAAAACAAAGATCAAGAAGTACAAGCTGAACCGAAAATAGTTCTTGCTTTAGAGAAAGAAAAAATCTTAGAATAAACAAGTTGGAGGAGAACTAATGAGCAACCAAAAGCCAGCAATGCTAATCCCTGCTCTTATTGGAGGAGGAATCGCTGGATTATTCTCAGCCATTCCTTTTTTTAATTGCCTTTGCTGCTTATGGATCATCGCCGGGGCTATGTTGGCGTCTTATCTTTTAGCTAAAGATTATCCTCATTCTCTTCCCGTTGGAGATGGTGCCATTGTCGGCTTATTGACTGGTATCATCGCCGCCATTGTTGATGCCATCATCAGCCTTCCTCTTCAAGCAGTCAATGCCCGAGTTTTCCAGCGTTTTATGGAAAGAATGGCGGAATTCACTGAAGAAATGCCGGCTGGCTGGGAAAATTTCCTTGATAGAGGATTTGGTCCCGCCTCGGCGGCTATGTTCTTGTTAAGTTTATTAATTAGTGCTATCATTTTTGCTTCCCTCGGTGCCCTGGGAGGAATTCTCGGGGCGACCCTTTTTGGGAAGAAAAAAACTACCCCAGGTCAAGTTGATGTCCTTCCGCCAGAAAATTCAAGTCATCGTTAATCCTGCCTCTGATCGAGGAAGGACCAAAAAACGTTGGCAAAGGATTAAAGAAGCACTTCGTCATTTTTTCCAGGAATTTTCCTATACTTTTACTGAGAAACCAGCCCAAGCCACCGAAATCTCCCGAGCTGCCGTCAAAGAAGGAACCGAATTAATTGTCGGGGTTGGGGGGGACGGCACTATCAATGAAATAGCTAATGGATTTTTTGAAGAAAACAATTTAATCAATAAGGAAGCTACTCTAGGTATTATCCCTTCGGGAACAGGCTGTGATTTTATCAAAAGCCTAAACATTCCCTTAAACCTAAGAAGAGCTATCGAAACGATTATTCAGGCAACAACTAAAAAAATTGATGTTGGCCTTTTACGTTTTACTTCTTTTTCAGGAAGTAAAAAAGAAAGGCTATTTATTAACGTTGGCGATTTCGGGATTGGAGGAGAAGTCGTAGCTCATATGGAAAAGTTTGGTCGCCAGAGAAAAGCCTCTTCTTATTTTCGAAGTCTTCTCCAAAGTTTTTTTCACTACCAAAATAAAAAATTACGGATAATTTTGGATGACCAAGAACTCCCTTCCGGGGAATATCTAGCTGGGGCCATCGCCAATGGACGAGTTTTCGGCAAAGGCATGAAGATTGCCCCCCACGCTAACTTAGATGATGGGCTATTTGATGTTATTTTGGTCAAGGGCATGAAAACTTTCGAATTTCTACGTCATGTGTGGCGAATTTATCTCGGGAACCATTTAAGCCACCCTAAAATTGATTTTCACCGGGCTAAAAAAGTTAAAGTCTATCCAGTAAACGAAAAAGAGCCAGTTCTGATTGAGATTGATGGAGAGGTGATTGGCTTGCTACCGGCTTCCTTTGAAATAGTTCCCCGGATTTTACCCGTTAAAGGCAACTAGGCAAAACTATCCTGTTAAATTCAGTTATTCTTCCACTTTCCGCTGGTCATGAATGAGGAGATGCATTTCTCAGGTCTGGATGGAATAGTAATTGGCCTTAAAGAATAGATAATAAATGATCGGTTAGTAAATTTATTTAGTTAGAAGCCAATCGGAGGCCAAATAAAAATGAAGCGCCAGTTATTATCTCCTGTTTAATTCTTAGAGGATTCCTCAAATATCTATCCTTAGGGGGAGAAAGGAATTGCCAATTTAACAGCAAAGGCAGGAAATATCAACCATCCTGGCGATGGCGAAGATAATAGAGACGATCATTAGTCAGGACTACTCTACCCCGCTTGTCGATGAATTTATAAATTTTTGTCTTGGTCTTGATGAAGGGTTGTTGGTAAGAGGCTTTCACTTTTTCAATATAATTTATAGTTTCCGGATAAGGAGGTATCCCGCCAAATTTCTTGATGGCTTCTTGACCAGCATTATAAGCCGCCAGGACCAAGTCCGTTTTCCCCTGATAAAGACGAATAAGATCTTTAAGGTATTTTACTCCTCCCTCAATATTTTCCCGAGGGTCAAAAATGTTCCTAACGCCATATTGGCTAGCGGTGGAGGGCATCAACTGCATTAGACCCATAGCTCCTTTGGGTGAGATGGCCCAGGGGTCATAATTTGATTCAATTTTAATTATTGAGTGGATGAGGGTTGGATCCAAGCTGTATTTCTGAGCAATATCTTCGACAATTTTTTGAATCTCTGTTCGGAGACCGGCCTTAGCTGTCAGGGGGTAAATAAGGAGCAAACAAAAGCAAAAAATTATCAACATGTATATTTTTTGGTTAAAACCCCTCATTGTTCTTTTGTTATTAATAATATATATATTTAATTCTTATTTTTCAATCACCTTTAAAGGTGATTTTTTTCTTCCCTTATTTCTCTAACCATTTGGGGAATTCTCTCGAGGACTTGGTCAAGTTCGCTAACTTTCTTGCCCCCGGCTTGGGCAAAATCAGCTCTTCCTCCTCCCCCACCCTCAATTAAAGGGGCTATCTTGTCAATAAGAATATTAGCGGGGACAAGCGAAGAGGCTTCTTTGGAAACGGAAACGACCACTAAAACTCTATTTCCTAGCTTGGTCCCTAAGACCACTACACCTGATCCCAATCTTTGCTTAAGGTTATCAGCTAAGTTTCTGATTTCATTTTGATTTATGCCTTCGATCTTTTTAACATAGATCTTGATTCTATCCACTTCCACCAAGTTTTGTTCATCAAATTTAACCTGACTTTGAAAAATCTTAGCTCTAAGTTGTTCAATTTCTTTTTCTTTTCTTTTCAAATTTTCTTTCAATCTTTCCAGTTGAGTCAGCATTTCTTTCTTGGAAGTATTCAGGACTAGAGAAATTTGGTTAGTTAACTCCTCGATTTCCTGAAAATATTTCAAGGCTGCCTTCCCGGTAACAGCTTCAATTCTTCTCATCCCAGCGGCCACGCTGGCCTCGGAGAGAACTTTAAAAACACCAATTTCTCCTGTCTGCCGAACGTGAACTCCTCCACAAAGCTCTTTACTGAAGTCACCAATACAAATCATTCGAACTTGTTCACCATATTTTTCTTCAAAAATTGCCATTGCTCCTTCTTTTAAGCCTTCTTCTAAAGTCGTTTCTCTGACCTCAACAAGAATATTTTCTCTAATCTTTTGGTTTATCATTTCTTCTAACTGTTGGATCTGAGCTGAACTTAGGGCAGCAAAATGAGTAAAATCGAACCTTAACCTATCGGCAGCCACGAGAGACCCAGCTTGTTTGACATGATCACCCAGCATTTGCCGGAGAGCAGCATGGAGAAGATGGGTGGCCGTATGATTACGGCTGATGCTTTTTCGTTGTTCATTATTGATAACTGCTTCAATAATATCTCCCACCTTAATTTTTCCTGAAAATACTTTGGCTTGATGGGCAATTACTTCCGGGAGGGGGTAAAAAGCATTGGTTACCTGGCCTGAAAAGTAAGCACTCTTCAAATAACCGGTGTCACCAATTTGGCCTCCAGCTTCAGCATAGAAAGGAGTCTTATCAAGGATAATCTCTCCTTCTTCTCCTTCTCCTAACTCTTTGACCAGTTGACCATCTTTAACTAAAGCCAGAACTTTCGCTTCAGCCAAACTGGTCATCTCGTAACCCACGAATTCACTTTTTAATCCTTTAAGATTTCCGTAAACAGCTTTTTCTCGTAATTCTTGGTCTCCCTTCCAGTGCAAGCGAGCTTTGGTTCTCTGTTTCTCTAATTCTTTTTGAAAGCCTTGTTCATCAATATCTAAATTTCTTTCAGCTGCTAAGTCTCGAGATAAATCAAGAGGGCCACCATAAGTATCATATAGTTTAAATATCACCTCACCAGGAAGAATTTTCTTCTTTTCCTTTATGGTTTTTTCCACAAAATGGTAAAAAGTTTTTAAGCCGGAATGAAGAGTTTGGGAAAAACGTTCTTCTTCAGCTAGGCAAACTTGAGTAATAAACTGAACCGAATCCAGCAACTCAGGATAAGCATCTTTCATTATTTCGCTAACTACGGCAACAAGTTGATATAAAAAGGGTTGATCTAACCCCAATTTTTGTCCATGGCGAAAAGCGCGCCGGATTAATCTTCTTAAAACATAACCGCGGCCTTCATTGGCCGGCATTACACCATCCCCGATTAAAAAGGAAATAGAGCGAATATGATCAGCAATAATTCGAAAGGATGCATCTTTTTCCGTCCGGGTGGGATAATCTTCCTGGCTGAGCTCCATGACTCTCTGGATAATCGGAAGGAAAAGATCGGTTTCAAAATTACTCTTTTTACCTTGCAGGCAAGTAGCCATCCTCTCCAACCCCATCCCGGTATCAATTGAGGGAGAAGGCAACGGATGAACTTGTCCTTGTTCATCTTGATAGAATTGCATAAAAACTAGATTCCATAACTCCAGAAAGCGGTCACTCCCCTGGGCAATTAATTCGGCCGGTGAACCTTCTTCTAATTCTGAGCCAAGGTCAAAATGAATTTCCGAACAAGGACCACAGGGCCCGATATCCCCCATGGCCCAGTAATTATCCTCCCGGCCGAAACGAAATATCCTATTTTTGGGAATACCAATTTCATCTTTCCAGACTTGGAAGGCATCGTCATCATCAACATAAACCGTAATATATAATTTTTCCGGGGGAAAACGAAAAACAGCAGTCATTAATTCCCAGGCATAGTGGATAGCTTCTCTTTTGAAATAATCTCCAAAGGAAAAATTTCCTAGCATTTCAAAAAAAGTATGATGCTTACTTGTTCGACCTACCTGTTCTAAATCATTATGTTTACCACTGACTCGCATACATTTTTGAACCGTGGCTGCTCGTGAGTATGATCGTCTCTCAAGCCCGAGAAATACATTTTTGAATTGATTCATTCCCGCGTTGGTGAAAAGAATGGTGGGATCATCCTTGGGAATCAACGATGAGCTTTTTACTATCTTATGCTTTTTCTGGGCAAAAAAATTGAGAAATGTTTCCCGAATTTCTTGTGCTTTCATTCCTCTTCCTCAGCTACCTCCTCCTCTCGAATAACTTTACCCATCGAGCGCTCCATGTCTTCAAGAGCCACATCGAGGGTTGATCTAATCCCCATAACCCGTAACTTGAAATTGTCAGGACTGGAAGAATAACGAAGGCCCTGTTCGTAAGAAATGAATCCTTCCTTATAAAGTTGATAAACCGATTGATCAAATGTCTGCATTCCATATTGTGAAACTCCTTGAGCAATAGCATCCCGGATTAAAGATGTTTTTTCTCGATCCTGAATACAATCAGCAATATAAGAGGTATTAACCATTACTTCTACCGCCGGAACACGACCTTTTCCATCTTTAGTGGGAATAAGGCGCATAGAGATGACCGCTTTCAAAATGCTAGCCAGCTGCAGGCGGACCTGGCGCTGATGATGGGGGGCAAAAACAGAAACAATGCGGTTAATCGTTTCCGGGGCATCAAGAGTATGAAGGGTACTTAACACCAGATGACCTGTTTCGGCGGCCAGGAGAGCAGTTTCAATTGTTTCCCGGTCGCGCATCTCGCCGACCAAGATAACATCTGGATCCTCACGAAGGGAGGCTCTTAAACCTCGTTCAAAGTCGACAACATCTACCCCCACTTCTCTTTGGCTGATGGTGGATTTTTTATCCCGGTGAAGATATTCAATCGGATCTTCAATGGTGATGATATTTTCAATTCGGTTGGAATTGACATGATCAATCATGGCCGCCAAAGTGGTAGTTTTTCCTGATCCTGTTGTCCCGGTGACTAAAACTAATCCTCGTTGCTCCATGGAAATTTTTTCTAACACTGGGGGGAGATTTAACTCGGAAATGGTTTTAACCTCCAGCGGAATAATTCGTAAAACAATGGCAATACTTCCCCTTTGGTGATAAATGGAACCTCGAAAACGGCCAAACCCAGGCAAACTATAGGCTAAATCAAGGTCTAAGTTTTTTCTTAGTACCTCTTTTTGGTGATCGCTGGTAATTTGATCGGCCATCTCCAGGGTGTCTTTAACTGTGAGGCGCGAAAAACTAGTTAGCGGTTTCAAACGCCCATGAACCCGAATAATGGGATAATTTCCCGCCTTTAGATGAAGATCTGAAGCATCGGCTTCGATGGCAATTTTTAATAATTCATCAATGTCCATCTTTCCCCCCCTTTTTTTATTTTTTTCTAGAAACATATGTTAACCAATGATACCGATCCTCCTCTTCGCCATTGATATAAGCATAAAACTTTTTTTGCAGTTGAGCGGTGACCGGTCCTCTTTTTCCTTCCCCGATGGAGATTTTATCTACCGAGCGGATAGGCGTTATCTCAGCCGCTGTGCCGGTGAAAAATAGTTCATCGGCAATATACAACATTTCCCGGGGAATAGTGTCTTCTTTCACCTCTAATCCTATTTCTTGAGCTAAGACGATAACCGTATCCCTAGTTATCCCAGGTAAAACAGATGAAGAGAGAGGAGGAGTATAAATTTTTTCCTGGTAAACAAGGAATAGATTTTCACCACTCCCTTCACTAACATGACCCCGGATGTTAAGAGCAATTCCTTCGGCATATCCTTCCAGGACAGCTTCCATCTTTATTAATTGTGAATTCATATAATTAGCCCCAGTTTTGGCTAAAGCAGGAAAAGAGTTTGGAGCCATTCTCTGCCAAGTCGCGATTTTAACGTCTACTCCCTGTTCAACAGAATCTTTACCAAGGTACTGACCCCATTCCCAAACCAAAATAGCACATTCCACGGGGTTAGGAAAGGGATTGACCCCCAAAGAACCATACCCACGAAAAATCACCGGCCGAATATAACAGGCTTCTAATTGGTTGGCTTTAACTGTCTCGATGACCGCCTCCTTCATTTCCGCCAAAGTATAAGGAACATCTATCCGATAAATTTTACATGAGTCATACATTCTTTGGAGATGATCATCGAGGCGAAAAATGGCGGTACCCTTGGTTGTATGATAGGCTCTGATTCCTTCAAAAACCGATGACCCATAATGAACTACATGGGAAGCCACATGAATTTTGGCTTCCTTCCAGGGAATAAGGCGACCATTCATCCAAATTAGAGCCTTTTCATTAAAAGAACTCATTAGTTCTCCTTTACCTTTAAATTATTGATTAGTTGTATTAAAGCAAAATTCAATCTTAAATAAATAAAGATAGATAGTCAAATAGCCCCGCTTTGAGCTTAATTCTATCTCAGTTTTCAACCTTTTCCCCACATCGAGGGCAAACTTGAGCCTTATAAGGAAGAGGCCGGCGACAATTCCAGCAGAAATCAAGCTTTGGTTTTTTCTCCCGGGCCCGAATCCGGGTGAAGATGTCATCTATCTCTGATTTCACTGAATCTCTTCCCCTAAAATTTGATATTTCTTTGATGATCTCGGCTGGCCGTCGATAACGGTCCTCAATACTAGAGGCCAAGCACTTCATGATAATCCGGTCTACTTCTTTGGGAATCCGGTTGTTCTTTAATCGGGGAGGAGTAATCTTTCCTTGTTGAGCCTTTTCCAAAATTTTAAATGGATCGGGGTCATAGATGGGAGGACGACCAATGAGCATTTCATAAAAGATGCAACCGATAGAATAGATGTCGGATTGAAAAGTTGCTTTCCCCTGGAACTGTTCGGGAGCCATATAAGGAGGTGAACCGATGCGAGTGGAAGCATACGGGACTCCATTAAGCCAGGCCGAAGTACCAAAATCCGTTATTTTAATAATTCCTCTTTCAGAGACAATGATATTGGAAGGCCTTAAATCACGGTGAATTATCTTGTTGGAGTGAGCATGGTCAACGCCATCACATATTTGGACAATATAATCGATTGCCCGATCACTATCTAAAGTTTTCTCTCGATCAATGATTTTTTCTAACGACTCTCCCTTTACATATTCCATAACCATGAAAAAAATTTTATTTTCCTTTTCAGCGCTCATCATCCTAACTATGTTGGGATGATCTAAAGCAGCTTGCAACCGAGGCTCTTTCAGTAATTTGAATAATTCAGTGGATTGGCGGTGAGGCACTTTGATGGCCACTTCAAGATCGAGCCAGGTGTCTTTGGCTAGAAAAACAGAACCGAAACCTCCACTCCCTAAAGAGCGAATTATTTTGTATTTACCAACTTTTTGGCCTTGCAAAAACATCGTTATTAATCCTCAATAAGAAAGTGGCCAACAATGGCCATAGTTGAAATAGCTGCAGTTTCCGCTCGTAAAATATAAGGGCCTAAACTCACTTTCTTAAAACCGTATTTCATCATATAATTTTGCTCTTCTTCTGTCCATCCCCCTTCAGGGCCAATTAGCATTAAAAAAACTTTTCCCTCCTTTTCATCTTCTGGGCATTTTTTGTCTTTAATCATTTCCTTTTTTAGCACGGAGTAAAGTAATTCTCCGCCTGTTTCACTGAGAAAACATTTATTAGGAGGATGGTCGATTTTCAAAAATTCACTCAACGGACAGGGTTTTTCGATCTGGGGAAGATGGACTTGTCCACTCTGTTTGGCGGCCTCAATAGCAATCTGCTGCCATCTTAGTAATTTCGCTTCCTTTTGTTGGTTAATTTTCGCCACACTCCTCTGGGTGAAGAGAGGAAAAATCTGCGAAATCCCCCATTCGGTGGCTTTTTGGACAACCAAATCCATGCTTTTAGACTTAAGAAGTCCTATCCCCAGCTTGATAATAACTTTTTGAGGAGAAGGAGGCTGGGAGTTTAATATAAAGAGGGTTGTTTTATCTTTTTCAACTTTAGTTATTGTTGCCTCATAAGTAGTGCTTTTTTCATCGAAAAGAAATATTTTTTCACCTGGTCTTTTACGAAGAACATGGTAGAGGTGATGATGTTCTGAGCCTTTAAGATAAGAATAGGGCCGATTAATTTCTTGGGAATTGATGAAAAATCTATTGGCGGTCAAGGTTGTTTCTTAATGAAAAAAATTTTTGACCTTTTTAAGAGGTGAATCATCAACTTCATCAATCTGTTCTCCTCTGAAGAGAGCAAACTTTCTCAATAATTCTTTCTCTTCTTTACTCAGCCTTTTAGGAATTTTAACTTTAACTCTGACAAATAGATCACCGGGCCTTTGGGTCTGGATATCTTTTATTCCTTTACCCTTCA
>DQWD01000320.1 GCA_011042725.1 Candidatus Aminicenantota bacterium
TCGAAGATAGCCATCAGGACGAGAGCAATAAGAATAGAAAACGGAATAGTTAAGGAAGCGATCAGCGAACTTCTTAAATGCCACATAAAGAACATCATGACTAATATAATTAGCAAAGCTCCTTCGAGAATAGAAGATTCCACGTGTCTTAAGGACTTGAGGATAAGGATGGATTGGTCGTAATAATTCTTGATTTTTATGTTGGAAGGAAGGTCTTTGGTTAACTGTTGGAGAGCCTTTTTGACATTCTTAATCGCCTTGAGGGTATCGCCTCCATATTGCTTCTCAATAGTAACGTTGATAGCTGGTTGGGTGTTGTAGCTGGCATCTTCCCGGCGAAACTTACCGGCTACCTTGACCTCAGCTATATCCTTGACATAGACAGGAATATTGTGCCGAGAAGTGATGACGATATTTTTAATATCCTCTAGAGATTGAATCCGGCCAATGCCTTTAATCAGTACTTCCTGGGGGCCTTTTTTGAGAATTCCGCCGGAAAAATTACGATTACTATTGGTAATGGCTTCTTTTATCTCCTGAATGGTCAGACCATAATGTTTGAGCATGTCGGGCTTGAGGAAAACTTTGAACTGTTTTATAAATCCCCCCATGTTGACGACAAAAGAAACACCTGGGACTCCTTGGAGGCGATAGCGGATAGTCCAGTCAGCGATAGAGCGGAGCTCAAGGGGTGAAACATTTTCTCCGGTAACAGCAAATTCGAACACTTCTCCCATCCGGGAAGAAACAGGCCCCAGGGTTGGACCTTTAGTCCCCAGCGGCAATCGGGCGGCAACTAACTCCAATTTACTAGCAACTATTTGTCGGGCAAGATAAATATTGGTTCCCCATTCAAACTCAACGGTGACCACTGAACTTCCGGTTGCTGATTCTGACCTTACCCGAGTCACGTGAGGAGCTCCGTTGAGTAAGCTTTCTATAGGAAAAGAAATAAGCCGTTCGACATCTTCAGCCGCCATGCCGGGATTTTCGGTAATGATGGTCACTAAAGGAGCATTTAAATCGGGATAGATGTCTTTCGGAAGCTGGGTATAGGCCAATAGCCCTAGAATAGAAATGAGGGCTACCCAGAAGATGGTTAGCAATCTATGTTTTAGGGAAAATTCAATGATTTTGTTGATCATCGCTATTCACCTTATCATTTGTGGTTAGTGAACATGTTCTTTTTTGAGGATGTCCTCATAGAGCTTGGATTTGAGAGAAAAATTACCATTGACAACGACATTTTCTCCGGCTGTTAGTCCATCCGTAATCTGAACCAAACCATTGTGTTGAAAACCGGTTTTAATTACTCGAGGAAAATACTTTCCATTCTTTTCCACAAAGACAATGTGTTCATTGCCTTCATCGAGGATTGCTTCTTTAGGGACGACCAGAGCTTTTTCTTGATGGTTAAGGATTATTTCAATGTTGGCCAGCATGCCTGGTTTAAGGAGATAATCCGGATTAGGGATGGCTGTTCTTACCTTAATAGTTCTTGTTTCTTCATTTAGAAAATCGGAAATATAGGCAATTTTGCCCTTGAAGATCTTGTTTGGGTAAGCAGGCACAGTCACCTTCACTTCCTGGCCCAGGCGGATTTTGGCGATATCTTTTTCAAATACTTCGGCATCGATACAAAGTAAACGGGGATCAAGGATGGTCATGATTTCTGTGCTTTCAGAAACCATGGCTCCTAAAATAGCTTGGCTGGTTGCTATTTTCCCCGAGATGGGGGCGAATAAAGTAATGGAGGGACTTATTTGATGGGATTGGGCCATCTCTTTTATCTGCTTTTCATTAAAACCAAGGACATGGAGCTTCTTTTCGGCTTCTTCAAGATTGGATTGGGCCACTTTTAGTTGGGCCTCTGCTGCCAGGAGGTTTTTTTTGGCTCCGACCCCTTTGTCAAAAAGATTTTTTTCTCGCTCGTAATTTACTTTGGCTAGCTCATAATCAGCTATAGCTTTATAATAGGCCGATCGTGCCTCTCCAACAGTTTGGCTGTAAAGAGTCACGAGTGGATCGCCTTTTTTAACCCAGTCACCTTGACGGACATGAATGGCTGCAATTCGGGCGGAAAAAGGGTAGCTGACAATTGCTTGCCGAAGGGGATGGGCCATTACCTTGCCCAAAGCTGGTAATGTTTCTTGTATTTTCTGGAAAGTAGCGACATAGGTTGTCAGGGCAAAGCTGGCTTTTTCTTTATCGTTAAGGATGATAGCAGTCCCTTTCTCCCAGCGCCGCATCCCCAAACCATGGGCAACACGCTGTCGTTTTCGTTGTTGAGAAGGAGAGGAAATTGATGTTGAAGAGGTGGCTAGAGAAGATGATTGTTTTGGAGTTGTTGGGAAAGATATCTCCGCTGAATCATCGGGTGGCTTGGTACAGGTTGAGGAGCCAAAAACCAGAAATAATAGCCCTATCAATATAATTGATTTTTTCATTTTGTCTCTCCTTAAAGGTTTTGACCGATTGATTTTTCCAGAGTAGCTAGAGCTAGAGCATAGTTATAGAGAGCTTCGGCATAGGCTTTTCTAGCTTCAATTAGTGTTCGCCGAGCTTCAATAAGTTCTATCCCGCTTATTTCACCCTGTTGGAAGCTGAAAAGCATCATTTGGTAAACTTCTTCAGCTTCCTTTAAAATTTCTTTTTGAAATAGTTCTATCTGAGCTCGAGCAACCTGGGCATTGATAAAAGCTTCTTCAACTTCCAAAGCGATGGCATTTTTGAGATGCCTTAGCTGGCTAGTCACTGCTTCCAAGTTGGCTTGAGCTTCGGCAATTTCTCCCTTTTGGGGTTGCCAGAAGAAAAGAGGGATGGGAAAAGACAGGGTAAAATCCCAAAAATGACCTTCATCGACCACTCTGTGGCGAGATAAGCCCAGTTCAAAATCTGGTAGATAACTTAGATAGGAATACTTCTTCCGGGTAGATTCTTTGCGCATGGAAAATTCAATGCGTTTTATTTCGGGGCGAAATTGCCAAGCTTTTTCCTTCAATTCAGACAGGCTAATAGAAATGACTTTTTGGGGTAAATTACCTTGTATTTCAAGAGGAAGGTTTTTGCTTCTTCCCAGCAGGTAATTTAAAGAAGCTTTTTTTAGACGCACTTCATTTAGAGCCTTCTGAACTTGGTTAGCAGCTTTGGAAACTTCCACATGAGCGCGCAGTACTTCCACGCGAGCGATGGCCCCAGTTTCCCAATTAATTTTGGCTTTCTCGTAGAAATCTTGGGCTAATTCTAGATTGTGGCGATCAAAGCTTAATTTTTGCTGGGCAAGAAGAAGATCGAAGAAGGCTTCTTTTACTTGAAAACTAAGTTCCAACTTCAAAGCTTTTATTTCTTGCTTAATTTCTTCAGCTTCATAAGAAGTAATTTTGGTGCGGAGATATCTCTTCCCAGGAAATTCCAGGGATTGGGAGAGGCCGAGATATGTTTCTCCGGCGTTATTTAAGTCAAAAAGTTTAGCTTGGAAGTCGGCATCATAATTAAAAACTGGTTGAGGTATTGCCCGGGCCTGCCAAATTTTAGCTTGAGCTGCTTGGTATTGTTTTTCAGCGATAGTAATGAGGGGGTTTTGCTGAAGAGCAATAGAGAGACAATCCTCTAAAGTAAGGCCGGAGGAATGTTGCTGTTTATCCTGATTGTGGGCGAAAGAAAAAATTACTGAAGTTAAGAAACATATTAAAATAGTAACTAATTTGACTGGGGTTATTTTGATCAATTTCCCCTCCTTAAGAGTGTGAATGACAATCTGGAAGAAACTCTCTATATAAAGATTTACTCCTGAGGAAGAGGAGGAGAACGAGAAAGAGGAGTAAATAAGGAAGATTCTTGTTTATGCAAAAAGAAATCTTTCCTCAGAAAACAAACAAAAAGTAGATTAACAATGAAAATGATTGCTTGGCTGCAAATGATTATCGAGGATATTTGAAAATGGCAAGCGTGGCAATTTTTGTCCGGTTTTGGGCTTTTTTCAGTGTGAAGGAATTGGAAAGATGTGATTGCTACGAAAAAAAGAAATATTAGAAAAGGGGCTAGTTTTTTTTTTGACTTTCCAATTAGCGCCATTAGAGGTATTTTATACAACTTTTAGAAAAAAACAATAGGGAAATACTTAATAAATTAGAAAACTGGAGGTGAAAAACTGGTGACAGCTTACACATTAAGCTGTTTTTGAAGGGGGTAAAAAATAAGGAAAATTCTTTTAAATTGAAGAGGGGAGCTTTCGCTAAAAAGGTATGAGGGGGACTATTGCCGGGGTAAAGGGTTCACTAGTTCTAGTTGGTTCCTAGTTGAACCGTCTGAAGCTTTTTTGAACCGTGGGTGTGGCCTATTATTGACAAAGAAAAAAATCTTATCCTGGTATTCCTGGTTTGTCGTCCTTGTGATTCCCTTAATCAAGAGACAATTTAATTATCATCAATCAATCTAATCATCAATCTCCAACTCGATTTTTTCGAGGATTAATTCCGTGCCTTCTTTTTTTTCAAGACGGGTCGACCCGCAATGAGCACAGGTAAAAACAATATCGTCTCGAATTGTTTCTTGATGACATTGGTGACAAAGAAGGCGGAGAGGAACTGTCTCAATGATTAGTTCTGCTTCGGTGGCGATGGTGTCTTTTTTATATATATCGAAAGCAGTTTGGAGAAGCTCGGGGACGACTCCGGAAAGAACACCCACTTTCAGCTTAACTAAAGTAATTTTTTGAGCGCCCGCTTCTTTGGCCTGTTCTTCCAGCAGTTCAAACAAGTTGGCGACGATGGAAAGTTCATGCATGGCTTGATCGCAGTTCCTGAAGTTGTTGGAGGAGAAAAGCAACCAGATCTTGAATTCCTTCTCCGGTTAAAGCAGAAATGGTAAATATTTTTAACTGGGGATTGAGCTCCAAGGCTTCCTGGATTACTTTGGCTGGATCAAAAGGAAGGTGGGGAATCAAATCGGCCTTGGTGATGACTAAACAATCAGCGGTCGTGAAAGCTTTGGGGTATTTCTTGGGTTTATCATCTCCTTCAGGGGAAGAAAGGAGAACAAGCCGTAGTTTTTCTCCTAGATCATAAGAAGCGGGACAAACCAGGTTACCGACGTTTTCGATAAAGAGAAAATCGAGATCAGGTGGTATTTGAGGGAATAAATTGCCGATCATTTTTGCTTCGAGATGACAGGCCCCTCCAGTGGTGATTTGCCAGGCGGGTATTCCTTGGGCGCGGATTCGTTCGGCATCTCTTTGGGTTTCGATGTCACCTTCAATCACTCCCAGGCGGTAAGCAGGGCTTAATTCCTTGGCTAATTTTTCCAAAAGAGTTGTTTTTCCAGCTCCTGGTGAGCTGAGAAGGTTGGCGGTTAAAATTCCTTGTTGGATAAGTTTCTCCCGAATTTCGTTGGCTATCTTCTTGTTGGAACCCAATAAATCTTGAAGGACCAGCCTCTCTTTTCTCTTAGTCATGATAACACCTCTTCTAAAATTTGGGTCACACTGCGGACAATATGAGGAATAGAGGTCTTCATCTCAGGGGTCAAACCTTCCCCTAATTGATAAATGTTTTTGGCTTCGACGGCAATAATCTTAACGATCCAGGGCATTTTCAAACCGATTTGATGGCCAAGCTCGATCATCTGAGGAATGGAAACGTAATGAGGCGAAGGCCCGGGAATATGACGTAACTCACTCCCGTCAAGGAGGCGAATCTTTCCTGTTGTCGGTTGGTCAGACTTAATGGTGTCGATGATGAGCAGGACGTCGAAGTCGGCAATTAAATCCAGAAGCTTCAGTCCGGTAAGATTGGAGGCTTTAAGCTCAAGAGAATGATGTTGGCTTAGCTTTTTAATAACTGGATCATTGTGGAGTTCGTGAATCACCTCAATTCCCACTCCATCATCACCATAAAGCTCGTTACCTAATCCTAAAACAAGAGTTTTCATTTTAATTTCTCGGCGTAAGATTTCAATTTGGAGAGGGCGAGGCTGAGGATGGACGGGGAAGAAAAATGCGGAAACAGCTCCCTTGACCCAATTGGCTGGTCACTTCAATTCGTCCTTGATGGGCCTCAATTATCTTTTTAGCAATGGCCAAACCCAGACCGGAACCCCTACTTTTTTTTTCTTCTTTATTATTTCTTTTAACTCGATAAAATTGTTCAAAGATAAGGGGGAGATGTTCGGGAGCAATACCAAGACCGGTATCTTCGACATCCACTCGCATCCATTGGTCTTCCTCTTTTATTCTTATTCGCACTTCCCCTCGAGGTTTATTATATTTGATAGCGTTATGAATTAGGTTGGAGAAAACTTCTTTTAAAGTTTCTCCATCTCCCCAGACGAGGGCATTGGTTTCCGGCGGGAAAAGCTTGAGGGAAACTTGCTTTTCTTCGGCCAGAGGCCTCATGAATTCCACCAACTCTTTTAAGAGAGGAAAAAGAGAGATGGATTTACTTTGGGCTTTAATTTGGTCTTTATCGAGTCGGGCAATGTCGAGCCAATCGTTAATCAGTTCCAGGAGTTCTTCCAGCCTTTCTTTAGCTTTATGAAACATTTCCTGCTTTTGAGCTTCATCTTTCACTACTCCGCTGAGGATGACTTCAAAATACTGGAGGATAACTACTAGCGGGCTCTTCAGTTGGTGGGTAACCATGGTGATGAAATTTTCCTCCATCAGTCTTTTTTCTTTTTCTAAGGCTTCTTTTTCGACTGTGAGACGACGTCGCTCTAGACCCCGATGAATGATGATGCGTAGCTCATCGGGAGTAAAAGGTTTAGGCAGAAAGTCATAAGCCCCTTTTTTCATTGCCTCGACAGCTGATTCAACGGTGGCGTATCCAGTAATGACCACTTGAACAAGATGAGGATCTATTTCTCTTGCCCTCTCCAGGACTTCAAATCCACTAATACCGGGCATTTTTAAATCGACCAGGGCTAAATCGGGTTTAAGTTCCTGAACTAGCTGGAGTCCTGATTCGCCGTTGGGGGCTGAAGCGGTGCGATAACCTTCTTTGCTGAGAATTAGACGACAAGAATCACGCATAGATTCTTCATCATCAATGATTAAAATAAGAGGAGGTTGTTTTTTCATCGGCAACTTTTTTCTTTAGTCCTTTGCTCTAGTTTTAAACGTTCTTTATCTTGCCCCTTTGTATTTTATTGGCTTCACTAATTTTTTTATCTGCTTACTTTATTAATTTTTATCTTTAATTATCTCTTCTATTTACTTGATTTATTTATTTTACCTTAAAACGCCCTCTATTTCAGCAAATATTTCATCATCAGTGAAATGTTTGGCTCGAGCTGCCCCAGAAGGACAGGCGGAGACACAGGTGCCACAACCTTTGCAGAGAGCTTCGTTAATTTGAGAAATACCCTTGTCTTCCAGATAATTTATGGCTCCATAGGGGCAAAGAGAGACGCATAATCGACAACCGGCGCAGAGGTCAGGGTTGATTTCCGCTTGGATAGGTTCGATTTCGATTTCGCCGCGGGCAATGTTAGCCAGGATCCGGGCGGCAGCTGAGCTAGCCTGGGCAACGGTGTCGGGAATATCTTTTGGAGCTTGACAGCATCCAGCCAAATAGACACCGTCGGTGGCAGTGGAAGTTGGGTCCAATTTGGGATGTTTTTCCAAGAAGAACCCGTCAGGGCTGCGGCTGATGGAAAATAAGCGTTGGATTTTTTCTGCGTCTTCCTGTGGTTCGATGGCGTTACAGAGAATAACCATGTCAACGGGAATTTCTCGGTATTTTTTCGCCAAGGTGTCTTCGCATCGAACCAGAAGCTGGTGATGCCCATTAAAGCTTAGGGAAGTAACTTCGGCTACTTTCCCGCGGATAACCTTCACGTCTTCTTCTAAAATACGCGAGTAGAATTCCTCATATCCTTTGCCAAAAGATCTCATGTCAATATAGAATTGATAAACTTCGGCCTTGGTTCGGTCCTTGATGAGGTGAGCGAATTTAAGCGCATACATGCAGCATACTCGGGAACAATAAGGATGGTGATTGATATCCCGTGAGCCAACGCAATGAAGTATGGCGATGGACTTCGGCTCTTGGCCATTTTTCATTACAATCCGGCCGCCAGTTGGACCGGCCGAGTTAACTAACCTTTCGAACTCCAGGCTAGAGTAAACTTCTGGGAAACGGCCATATCCGTAAGGCACCAGGTGTCGAGTATCCATGGTTTGGTAGCCGGTGGCAATTAATATTTGGCCCACTTTAACTTCAATGATTTCGTCTCTCATCCGATGGTCGATGGCTTGAGCCTCACAAACTCTTTCGCAAGCATGGCACTCAACGCATATCCCACAGTTTAAGCATCGAGAGGCTTCCTGGATGGCTTCATCTTCCGTAAAACCCAGCTCGACTTCAGCAAAGTTGGTTCGCCGTTCTTGTGGATCTAGCTCTTTCATCCTGATGCGGGGCGCTTTCGGGGTATCTTTGAAGGGAGGGGCAAATCGGTGAGGGCGATCTTCTTTGGTTCTCGGGGCCAATTTTTTGGACCGGTGGCTTCTGAAATTTTCTAAAGGCTCTCCCTGGAGGTATTTATCAATAGCCTCGGCTGCGCGTCGACCATCACTCATAGCGGTAATCACGGCATCAGGGCCGGTGACAACATCACCACCGGCAAATACTCCCGGCCAGTCTGTTTCCAGAGTTTCTGGATTGACAACAATTGTTTGCCATTTGCTTAATTTAAGAGCCTTTTGTCCTTGAGCAAAATCGATTTCTGGCGACTGGCTGACGGCAATGATTACCGTGTCGAACTGCCGATTGTGATCGCTTCCTTCAATGGGGAGGGGACGACGCCGGCCGCTAGAGTCGGGTTCACCAAGTTCCATGCGGATGCATTTTAAACCGGTCACTTGGCCTTTTTCACCTAACACTTCTGTGGGCGCAGTTAAATATTCAATTTTTACCCCTTCTTTTTCAGCGGCGATAATTTCGGCTTCTTCAGCCGGCATTTCTTTCCTTGTCCGGCGGTAAAGGATGGTTACTTCTTGGGCTCCAAGGCGGAGAGCAGTACGAGCGGCATCAATGGCTGTATTTCCTCCACCAATCACTGCCACCTTTTCTCCCACCGGCTGAGGTTGTTTAAGATTGACAGCCCGCAGAAAATCAACTCCATGATATACACCCTGGAAGCTGTCTTCCCCAGGGATATTCATTTTCAAACTCCGATGAGCTCCGGTGGCGATGAACACCGCTTTGAATTCTTGTTGAAAAAGGTCTTCCAGGTTAAAATCTTGCCCGAGAGCCATGTTAGTTTGAATAGTAACACCGAGTTTCTTTATTCCTTCGATTTCTTGCTGAAGAAGATTTTTAGGCAAACGATATTCAGGAATGCCCACCGCCAACATTCCTCCGGCCACCGGCAGTTTTTCGAAGATGGTTGGTCGATATCCTTGAAGAGCGAGATCGTGAGCACAAACTAATCCGGCTGGCCCGGAGCCGATAATCGCCACTTTCTCTTTTTTCTGTTCAGGAGGTTGGGGGAGATGCGGACCTCCATGAGCCAGTTCCCAATCAATGATAAATCGTTTTAAATTTTTAATGGCTAAAGGCTCGTCAACCAAAGCTCGATTACATTCCGATTCACAGGGATGATAACACACTCGTCCACAAACAATGGGCAGGGGATTTTGTTCCCGGATGAGCCGGGCTGCTTCTTCGAATCG
Source organism: Candidatus Aminicenantota bacterium (assembly GCA_011042725.1). Classification (GTDB taxonomy): domain Bacteria; phylum Acidobacteriota; class Aminicenantia; order Aminicenantales; family Aminicenantaceae; genus JdFR-80. The sequence continues at coordinate 9,671 of DQWD01000320.1, forward strand.
ACCTTGAGCAGCTAAGGCAATATAACCGGCAGCCTCCTGCCCGATGGGACATGTCTCTCGACAGGGAGGACGATTTTCTTTGTCAATAACGTAAGTGTTGGGGATGGCCTGAGGAAAAGATTTAAAGATGGCGGAACGAAGAGATAAATTTTCCTCAAAAGGATTAGGAACTTTGACGGGACATGCCTGAGAGCAATTTCCGCAAGATGTGCAGTTGTCTTTTACATAACGGGCCTTTTTTCTTATTCTGACAGTGAAATTACCCATCGAGCCCTCGACTTCTTCAACTTCACTAAAGGCTAATAGATCAATATTTGGATGTTGAGCCACGGAAACCATTTTAGGAGTTAAGATACAGGCCGCACAGTCAAGCGTAGGAAAAGTCTTGTCGAACTTAGCCATTTTGCCGCCAATGGTGGACTCTTTTTCCACTAAATAAACTTTATTGCCGGAATCGGCAATTTCTAGGGCGGCTTGAATTCCCGCAATTCCCCCACCAACGATTAAAGTACTCGGGTTGATGGGGACTTTAACTTTTTCTAGGGGTTCTTGAAAAACAACCCGTCGCACAGCCGCCCGGACTAGGGCGATAGCTTTTTGGGTGGCTTTCTCTCGGTCCTTGTGGACCCAAGAGCATTGTTCTCGAATATTGACCATATGAAAAAGATAAGGATTTAAACCGGCTTTTTGACAGGCTCGGCGAAAAGTCGGTTCGTGCATTAAGGGTGAACAGGAGGCGACTACAACACGATCGAGATGGTAGTCTTGAATATCTTTTATAATCATCTCCTGACCAGGTTCAGAGCACATAAATTTATATTCGCGGGAGACAACTACCGTGGGTTCCGAGGAAAGCGCCTCGACAACCTGAACGACATCAACTGTTCCGGCAATATTGGTCCCGCAGTGACAGACATAAACACCGATTTTCTCACCATGTTGATGCTGATTATTGTTCATCTTAATCCCTCCTGGAGTTTGGCCTCAAAATTAAAGGGAATTAGTTGCCGGTGGAGGCCTATTTGCTGCGGTGAAGCTCCTAAGGCTAAACCAACTAATTGGCTGAAATAAAGAATGGGGAGATGAAAATGAGTGTTGAATTTTTTGTTGATTTTATCCTGGTAGGCTTCGAGGTTAATCTGACAAAGAGGGCACGTAGTGACTATTACTTCGGCTTTATTACGAAGGGCAGTTTCCAGAATTTCCCGGTTGAGCTTCAAGGCCACCTCGGGAAAAGTAGTCATTAACATTCCCCCGCAACAGCGAACTTTAGCGGCAAAAGGGACCACTTCGGCCCCTAATGAAGCCAGAAGCTTATCCATCATTTGAGGATCTTCTTTATCGTCTAAGCCCCGATCAGGCCGGACAATCTGACAGCCATAGTAGGGCGCGACTTTAAGTCCGCGCAGAGAAAAAGTTTGTTTTTCTTGGATGGCGTGTAAACCGATATCAGTGACCAGCACTTCAAGAGGATGTCGAATCTTAAGAGATAGGTTGTAGCTCAATTTGTCCCGGCGGAGTGATTGGTCAACTTTAGCTTTCATGATGGGATTGCTTTGCAGGATTTTATTGGTTTTATAAAGAATGGTGTAGCATGAACTACAAGGAGCAATGAGGTTTTGCCCTAATTTTTCGGCCAAAGCCAGGTTGCGGGCGGAGATGACCAGAGAAATGGTTTCTCGAGTAGCCATATAGTAAGTTGCTCCGCAACAATTCCAATCCTCTATTTCGAGTAACCTATGGCCTAGTTGGCTAAAGACAAAACGAACAGATTCGTCGTAAGCTTTACCTGATGTTTCCAGGCTGCAACCCGGATAATAGACATAATCCATATTAGCCTCCTCCAGTAGACTAGCTTCCGGTTGGGGGGATGGACCTCTTACTTTTGAGGTTGGTCCGCCGCTTAGCTTTCCCTAACCGGGATGATCATTTCCATTATTTCCGCTTCATTGAGAATCTTAGAAAAGTTAGCGGTATTTTTAATTTTTTTCGGGAGTAAGCTGATGCGACCCCGGGTCAAGAGTTTAATAAAGAGGGGAAAGAGAGTTAATAATTGCCAGGGTTTGGTGCGCAAATAATATGATAAAATTAAGCCGGGTTCATAGCTTCTCCCGTAACGATTGGTCAGGTTGACAAATGATTGGGAAAGAGCAAAAACGGGAAATTTTTTAGGAAAAATGTTGTTTTCGATAGCCAATCTTTTGAGGGCATAGAGTAAGTCGGTTACCTGGACTCCTTGAGGACAACGGACGGTGCAAGCGTAACAAGAGGCGCAGATCCAGATGGTCCGGCTGGCTAAAATAGACTCCATATCACCGGCCCGAAAAAGAGCGATGATTTCTCGAGGAGTAATATCCATGGTGTAACTAACCGGGCAGGAACCGGTACAAGTTCCACACTGGATACATTTCCTGAGGCTTTCTCCTCCAGGTATGTTGGCTACCTGGAGGAGAAAGCTGTCGAGGAGTTTTTTGTCTTTTTCCTGGATATACCCATTGGATTGGAGATAATTGGTGTCCTTCTTCATTTTTGAAGCAACCTCTCGATTCGGGAAATCAGCTCTTCTGGTTTCACGGGTTTATCGAGGTAATCATCGGGGCCGGCTAGTCCTTGCTCTTCTCCTTTGAATTGAAAACGTGTACCCGTCATCTCTTTAACTGCTGAAACAAAGATGACGGGGGTATCCTTGACCGAGCTGAATTCTTTCGATGTTTTAATAGCGTGGCAAAGAGAGAAACCATCAAACAGGCTATCCATCATGATGTCCAAGAGAACAAGGTCAGGTTTTTCTTCGAGGAGCTTTTTCTTGCCTTCTTCGGGATTCGGAGCAGCGACTACTTCATAGAGGGCGGAATGCAGAATGGCCGAAACTGCTTCTATGAAATCGGGATCATCATCAATAACTAAAATTTTTCCTTTGATTTTTTCCATTTTTTCCTCCTTTATTGGCTAAAGGCGTTTCTTATCGCCAATTTTAGCTCATCATGGCCAAAAGATTTGATAAAATAATAAAAAATTTCTTGGGATCGGACCTTGGCTTCTAGTTGACGACTATTTTTCCTGGTGGTGATTATAATTTTGAGGTTGGGATCAATGCTTTTTATAATAGGCACAGCATCATAACCTTTTATCTCTGGCAAATTCACCTCCATAACCAAACAATGAAAACAACAGTTGGTTAGTTTCTCTAAAGCTTCTTTGAAATTTTTCCCTGTTTCCACCTTGTAATTTTCTTCTTGAAGGATAGAGGCCAGAGTTTCTCTATCCTGATCATGAGGATCAATAAGAAGAATTCTCTTTTCTATTTCCATAGAAATTTCCTTTAGCTTGGAATAACTAGACTGCAAAATATGTGCCAAAAATATAATATTTGCCGAGAAAAAATGAGGAGCTAATTTCAATGTAATCAATAAGATAAAGGAGGACCTGGGCTGGGTTTTAATTTCGACTCAAACTAGGAAATAATCTCTAGGGAAATATTCCCTAGCCGGTGTTCGATTTATTCGCGGTCAAGAAAGATTGACGATTGGCTGAGGCAGCCTTTGGAGTCTAAACGGTTGCCCCGGGTGATGGAGAGGAAGGAGAATTACTTCTCGGCAGTTTAACTACTCCTTGTTTAACTCTTTAATAATCATCGGTTAAAAAAAGCCAAACGATTAATTATGAAATTAAGAGAATAGAAAAAAAGAAGAGAAAGGATAATTTATTATTTTTTTTTAATTATCATGGTTTAACCTTTAGACTCAAAACAAGGAGGATAATCAATAGGCCGTTTTTCCAATCAGGGAGGGAAAGAAAAGGAAAATATTTCCAGGAAGAAAGATTAGTTAACTAAATTACTAAGATGGTTCTCCGCGGAAATTAAGTGTTTAGGAGCAGGGAGGCTGTAGATTTTGAGTTTGGCTAAAAA
>DQWD01000224.1 GCA_011042725.1 Candidatus Aminicenantota bacterium
GCCTGACTAACCCTCCCCGCAAATCTAGGCCATATTTTTGGGCCGCCTCTCGAATTTTAGTCAGCGCCCATTTATCTTGCTGGTGGTCTGCTTGACTATGGCTCATTATGTTTCCCTCTCTCTCCCTCTCTCCCTCGCTAAATTAAATAATTATCCATTATGAATAAATAAAATAAAATAATTTTTAAATTCTTACTACCTAATTTTGATATTACATTCCTAAAGATTAATATTAATATTCTCTGACTTCTTCAATTTATCATCTAGGAAAATAAAGTATAAGCTGGTCATTTTGCCTCTAAAATCAATTCTTATTTAACTATTACTATAAGTTAATAATTTAGGGAACATTAGGGCCCAAATCACCTTTCTTTCCCTTGCTAATTGTCTCTATTTAGCAATTATCTCCATAAGAATGTAAAGACCAACAGTGATAATAATCACAACTACCCCTAAACCCACCACCGCGGGAGCAGGTTTCAGGTCAAAACCTGGTCTCTCGGGTAGCTTCTTGGGAACTTCCAAGGGAAAGGCTAAAGTAAGAATGGTCATGATGAAAATAATGGCGCCAAAGGTAATGGCCATCCGGTTAAGGAAAGCTATTTCGCCAAATTGAAGTTGCAGAAAACCATAAATAAGAGGTGAGCTGATGAGAGCCACAATTCCGGCCCGAGGAGGAGTCCGCTTAATAAAAAGGCCAAAGACAAAAGCAGCTAAAATTCCGGGGGAAATATACCCTTGAAATTCCTGAATATAATTAAAAATTCCTTTAAACCGAGGATTGCCTAGTTGAGTGGCGATTACAGCTCCGATTACTACAAAAACTAAGGTAGAAACTCGCCCACTCCAGACCATTCCCTTCTGAGAGATATCTTTTTTCAGATGGCGCTTGAATAAATCAATGGTAAAGATGGTGGAAGCAGAATTGAGCATTGAGGCAAGAGAGCTGATGACCGCTCCGCTGATGGCGGCAAAAATAAAAGCTCTGGCCCCCGGACCAACCAAGTTGCGGATGAGCATGGGATAAGCCGCATCCGTTCCAGCCTCGCCAGTCATCTGGTTACCATAGAGGTGATAAGCCATGATTCCAGGCAGAATAATGACAAAGGGAATGATTAACTTTAAAAAGGCGGCAAAAATAACGCCTAGCTGTCCCTGTTTTAATGTCTTGGCGGCTAAAGTTCTCTGGGTTATATATTGATTTAATCCCCAGTAATAGAAGTTGGGAATCCACAAGCCAATGACAAGCACTGTCCAGGGCAGCACCGGATGGTCGCGAGGAAGGATCACGTGAAGTTTAGAGGCATTGGCTTGGAAAAAGCTATGAAAGCCGATGGCTTTAAAGCCGATGATTAAAGTAATTAATCCGCCGATGATTAAGGCTGAGCCTTGAAAAAGGTCGGCCCAAGCCACCGCTTTTAATCCGCCCCAAATAGTGTAAAGAGCAGCAATGAAACTGATGACGATTATGCCGTAAAGAAGGTGGTGATAATCGTATATATTTCCAAATATAGTCTGCAGCGTTACTCCCCCCGAATAGATCACCGCAGCTATGGTTACTGCTACATAAATAATCATCGTGTAGATGGCCATAATGGTTCGCGCCGCAGTGTTATACCGGTATTCTAGATACTCAGGAATTGTGTAAAGGCCGGCTTTAAGGAATTTAGGGAGAAAAAAGAGAGCTACAAAAACCAGGGTGATGGCGGCCAACCATTCATATCCGGCTACGGCCATCCCGGCAATTCCAGCCCCCTGGCCAGCCATGCCGACAAAGTGCTCGGTAGAAATATTAGCCGCAATTAAAGAAAGACCAATTAAAGGCCAAACCAGTCCCCGGCTAGCTAGAAAGAAGTCTTCGCCTGTCTCTTCGCGCCGGCTCTTGTACATGCTTACTCCCACCACGACAGCAAAGAAAGCCACAAAGACGACGATATCTCGAATAGTTAATCCAATCGTTTCCCCCATGATTTCACCCTTTGTTGGTTAAAATAATAATCGATTTTTCTCTCCTCTAAATCAGAGACAAGGCAATCAAGAGGATGAAAACAACCAGAAGCCAAGAAATAACTCGGCGCAAAGGCGGCCGATAACGATCAGGTGAATAGGAAGTTTTCGGAGAAGCTGGTAATTCCATCGGGTTCTTAATCCAATCGGCTGAGATTTTAACCCCTTGCCTTGCCACCTTTTCGGTCCAGGTGAAAAAGGCCACTGCCTCATCGAGAATAAACTGCCCAGCTTTTTTCCCGGGATAACGGTATAGCCAATCTACATCTAAAGCAATCTGTGCATGAGGAACAAGTTTTTTCCTCGCTAGCCAAAAACCAACTAGAGTAAAAGATAGTATTTGGATTGTTTCCAAAAGATGAGAGGTCGAATAAGGATGATAATCAACTGGAAAGGGCAAAAGCTGGTACAGTAATCCCGGCATTACACCATGAAGAATGCAAATAAAAGCCACCAAGCTCATGGCCACGTACATGTTAGCTGGCAGTTTTTTGACTTGGAGGCCCTTGTCTTTTCCCCCCCAAGTAAAATAGGGTAACTTGAGTCCTACACTTAAAAAAGTTCCCACCGAGGCCAAGAGCATCAAGAACATAGCCCAGGAATGATGAGCTTCCTTGGCAGCGGCCACCACCATTGATTTGCTGATGAAGCCATTAAATAAAGGCACCCCGGAGATGGAAAAAGCAGCGATCATGTAAAGAATTAAAGGTGCCTTTAATTTTTTACTTAATCCCCCCAGGTCAGTTAATTTATATCTACCCGTAGCTTCCAGGACTGCTCCAGTGCCCATAAAAAGGAGAGCTTTATAAAGAATATGGCTAAAAGCATGAGCGGCTGATCCATTCAAACCCATGGTTGTGCCCACTCCTACTCCCGCCACCATATAGCCCACCTGGCTGATAATATGGTAAGACAATATTCCCCTGATATCATTGGCCAAGATAGCAAAGACAACTCCGTAGACAGTCATAATTGAGCCAGCCACTAAAAGGACTTCCCAACCTGGAAAAACGCGAAGAAGAACATAAACGGCAGCTTTAGTAGTAAAGGCACTTAGAAAAACTGCTCCAGTGACAGTGGCTTTGGGGTAAGCATCGGCTAACCAAGGATGAAGAGGAGGCACAGCCGCATTGATAACCACCCCGACGAGGATCAACCAAGCTCCCAGCCCGTCCTGAGTCTGAAGAGAAGTAATGGCTAAGCTCCCCGCCTGTTGAAAATGGAGAACTAAACCTGCCAGTAATATTCCTCCCCCTAAGGCATGATAAATCAAGTACCGAAAGCCAGCTTGATAAGATTCTTTCTTTCGGCGGGCCCAAATAAGATAAAGAGAAGTAAAGGCCATAGTTTCCCAAAAGATGAAAAGAGTTAGGAAATCACCGGCAAAGGTTACCCCCAATGCACCGGCCGCATAAAGGAGAGAAGCACAAAGATGGGCCGTGTCTTTTAAATGAAAGGAATAAATGGCGCCGGCCAAAGCGATAAAAGAAAAGATAAGGCCAAAAATAAAAGAAAGAGCATCTTTATGGACTAAAACTAAATTAAAATTTCCCAGAGAAAGATGGGCCCCTTCCCCAGTTGGTAGCCAGATGATCCAAAGTAGAGTAAGTAAAGGGAAGATAACATAAATCCAAGGCCTTATTTTCTTCATTAGTAGGGGCAACAGCATAGCCCCGGCAACAAGGATCAATGCTGGAGGAAAAAAGCTGCTAGTGCCGGTCATAATAATCCTCGTCTTTTAGAAGTCCAGCCTGACCCAAGGCCTTAGCCCCGATAATCAGGAAAAGGCATCCCACCAAGCCAAACAAAATAAAAAAGCCTGGAATACGTAGCCACCACCCGCCGTGGTTAGTTGCGTGGCTGCTTAGATCAAAAACGATAGTTAAAAAGCCCAATAGGCCAACTGCCCCCACTAGCCGCTTCATCATCTTAGCCCTCCAAAAAGAAGAATCGCCGCTTCTTTGGCTAGTTGAAATAGTTTAAAACCTACATCCGGAAAAATCCCGAAAAAAATAGATAATCCAGCGGTAATAACCAATGGAACCACCATTAAAGGAGAAGCCTCGCCTGAATACTTTTCCTTAGCTGGACGAAAGAAAGCTCGATAGACAATGGGAAAAAAGTAAGCCGCATTAAGGAGCCCACTCAGGATTAAAACGATTAAAAATAAGGGGCGCTCAGCCGTCACGCTTCCCCATCCTAAACACCACTTGCTCAGCCAACCATTGACTGGAGGTAAACCCACAAGTCCCAGCGAACCCACAGCGAAAGCTCCCATCGTCCAGGGCATTGCTTGCCCGATGCCATCTAATTCACTCACTTTTTCTTTGTGAAGATGAACATAGATAGCTCCAGCACAGAAAAAGAGGGTGATCTTCATCGTGGCGTGAAATGCCAAGTGAAGCATACCCCCCAGCAGAGCCGCGGAGGAAACCAAGCCCACGCCAAGGACGATATAACTTAGATGGGCCACGGTTGAATAAGCCAAGCGTCTTTTTAGGTTATCCTCTTTTAAAGCCAGAAAAGAGGCGAGAATGATGGTGGCGCTAGCGCCGACTAAGAGGATGGAGTCGAGATGATAATCCTTTAAAAGTTGGGGGCCAAAGGTAAATTCACTCACCCTAATAACGCCAAAAACGCCGCTTTTAACTACGGCCACGGCGTGAAGGAGGGCACTCACTGGAGTTGGAGCAGCCATAGCCGTGGGTAACCAGCTGTGCAGAGGCATAATAGCTGCTTTTACTCCTACTCCAAACATGAATAAAACGAACAGCGTCACGGCCGTTTGAGAAGCAAGTGGTGTATTTTGTAATAAACCACCGGGAATAAAATCAAGGCTGCCGGTCAGAAGATAAGTCCAGGTGGCCGCGGCAATCAGAAAAACTCCCGCCGTTAAAGTATAAGCTAAGTATTTGCGACCCGCCCTGATTGCCTCTTCTGTTTCCTTGTGAATAACCAAGGGGTAGGTAGCAATGGTTAATATTTCATAGAAAATAATAAAAGTAGCTAGATTGGCACTAAAGGCAATACCGATGGTTGAAGATAAGCAGACGGCAAAATAAGCAAAGTATCGGGTCTGTTTGTGCTCACTAAGCCCTCTTACATAACCAATTGAATAAAAAGAAGTTAAAATCCAGAGAAAGGAGGCAATCAAGGCGAAAAAAACACCGACGGCATCAGCTTTTAAAGCAAAGGGGACACCAGTGACAATTTCACCCAGGTTTAGAACAGCCAGGCGATGTTGAAAAAGAGGGGGCAGGAGAGAAAAAACAAGAGCAAACTTCCCTACTCCAGCTCCAATCGTCCAGAACTCCCGGAGGTTGGGTCGCCGGGAACTTAAAATAATCAAAGGCACGGCGGCTAAAGACACGAGAATCGCCAGCAAAGGAATCCAAGATTGATATGTCGACCAGCTACTCATCATGTCTCCAATCCCATCTACAACCCTGCCGGTAAGGCTTTCATTAAAATAGTTTTAACTATCCAGGTATTTAAAAAGCCGACCACCACCAAGGCGAGGGCCAGAATTAAAGTCGGCAGAAGAAGGCTAAAGCTGACTTCCCTCTTCCCCATCTTTGGCTCATTGAAACTATTTTTACTGGCTTTAGTCAGCTTTTGGGAAGGAAAATACATGCGTTCAATGACGCGGAAAAAGTAAACGGCATTAAGTAAGCTGCTGATTAAAATTACCGCCAGGAATAACCAGTTCTTGGTCTCGATCGTTCCTAGAGCTAAATACCATTTACTAAAAAATCCCACCGTCGGCGGCACGCCAATCATTGCCAAGGCTGCCACCGTAAAGGCAGCAGAACTCCAAGGCATCGACTGGCGCAAGGAATCATCAAGGCGATCGATTCGGGAATGCCCTAACTTAAGGCGAAAATTCCCGGCCACCAGAAAAAGGCAAGCTTTCATCAAACCATGGTTCAAAATATGAAGAAGCGCACCGATAAAACCATAAGGGCTAACTAAACCCAAGCCCAAACCAATATAACCGACCTGGGCAATACTACTGTAAGCCAGCATTCTTTTGATTTCATTCTGGGCCATGGCCATTATTGAGCCATAAACAATCCCTATGGCTGATAACCACGAGAGTACTTGGGCCGCTGGAATAACCTGGGTGATTAATTTCACTCCAAAGATAAAAAAGAAGATGCGGGCAATGGCATAGGCGCCAATTTTTGTTCCAATAGGGGCCATAATTGCCGAAACAGCTGAAGGAGCGTGGGTATAAGCATCGGGCAGCCAGCCATGAAGCGGGAACACTGCCATTTTTATCCCCAAACCAATGAGCATTAAGGTCATCGCCACAATTAAAGGTGGACTCGGTGACAGATTAAACAGAATATGGTGGACATCACCCATGTTCAGGGAACCCGTAACTAAATAAGTAAATCCTACACCGAGGAGATAAAAACCACCACCAACTGTGCCCATAATCAGGTAGCGAAAGGCAGCCACAGGGGATTTCTTATCACCAAGAGCAATTAAGCCGTAAAGAGAAAGAGACCCAATCTCGAGAAACACATAAAGATTAAAAAAGTCCCCGGTCATGATGATACCGTTTGCTCCACTCAAAAAGAGCATGACCAAAGCATAGAACGGCGTCCAGCGGAATTCTCTTATTTCTTGGGCGACACTTCGATAGGCATAAATGATAACGACGAAAGCGATGAAGTTTATCACCGAGGTTACAAAACCAGAGAGAGGATCGAGAACGTACTCAATCCCGATAGGGGGAATCCAGCCTCCAAAGCGATAAGAGACTGAGCCCTGGGAAAGCGCCTGGCTAAGATTGAAAAATGAAAAAAAAGTTGCGGCTGAAGTTGCTCCCAAGGCCAACCAAAAGGACAATTTTTTCCATTTCCAAGCTGCGAGCGGAATAAAGATACCAGTCAACAAATAAATTAAGGGCGGCAAAGCCGGGCTATTACTCAGCATCTTCTTCGCTCATCCTTTTCAAGAGTTCGGTTTCGTTTAGCGTTTTGTAGCGCCGGTAAGTAAGAATAAGCAAAGCGAAGGACACGCCGCTGGTGGCCACTCCCACCACGATAGCTGTCAGCATTAAAGTGTGAGGCAAGGGATTTATATAGGCTGCCGCCTGGATCTTTTCATGATGATTGGCTAAAACCGGCACCGTGGCTTCCCACTTGGTTGAGCTGGCGATAAAAAAGAGAATGATGGCTACTTGAAAAATAGATAACCCGATAACTTTTTTCACCAGATTATGTTTGATTATCATGCCGTAAAGACCAATGACTAGTAAAATAAGCACAAACCAGTAAGCGTAATGGCCAAGAAAAAATTCAATCATGGTCTTCTTCCTCAAGAAGGTCATCAAAAATACTGACTAAAATGGCCATGACCGCCAGCCCAACTCCGATTTCAACTAAAAGAATTCCCCAGGAACGGCGAAGAGATATTTCCTCCGCTAAAGGAAGAAAAGCATAATTTAAAAATTGACCTCCCCACCAAAGAGCTGCCAGTCCAGTGCCGTAGTAAATGAGGACTCCCAAAGAACCAAGGGGGGTACCAAGCTTAGCAGGAAATTGGAGCTGCCCGGTATGAGAACTGTGGGCCAACCTGATCAAAATGATGGAGGCCGCCAAGAGAGTGCCTCCTTGAAAACCTCCCCCGGGACTGTAATGACCATGAAAAATTACGTAGAGCCCAAAAAGCATGATAAAAGGAGAAACAATGGAAGCAATCAAGCTAACGATGGGGTTATTTTCGGCTTCTTTCATTTTTCAGCTTTAATCTCTTTGTTTTTACTATTTTTGGTTTTTCTTCTCTCTCGTCTTAAAAGAAGAAAGCAAATAATTCCGGCGGTTAAAATTACCGTCTCTTCGCCCAAGGTATCGTAACCACGGTAATCAGCCAGGATGGCTGTCACCATGTTAGGTGAATGAGTATCATGGTAAGCGTGACGAATATAATAAGTGGCCGCATTAGGAGAATGGGCCGCACTTTCTTCCCGATTAACCCAAGAATTTAGATCTCCGCGAGGAGATAATCCCAGGGAAGCATAGATAAGGAGGGCTAAAAAAATTAAAAGCAGCGAGTAATTGACAATTTTTAACCTTTGGTCCTTCAATCTGTACTCCGTCGAGTTGTTTTAAAGATAAGCACAACCAAAAACACCCCGGTCACTCCCCCGCCTACCACAGCCTCGGTAAAACCCACATCAACCGCACCCATGACTACATAAAGAAGAGCCGAAAGAAAACTGAAAACATTTAACATGACCACCGCCGTGAGAAGATTGCGCACCATCAAGGCGACCAAAGCTAGAATGATCAGAATAACAAAAAACACCAGCTCTAATTCCCAATGCATTACTTGGTCCTTCCTTTCTTTTCTTTTTTACTCTTGGTTTCTCTATCCACAAAACGAGGTTTGATACCGAAGCTAAAAGCTGCCCGTGCTAGAGCATGAGTGGCCGTGGGACTGGTTAATCCCACAAAAATAAGAATAATCAATAGTTTGGCGCTGTGAAGAGAGATTATTCCTTCGTAAAAAATAAAACCCGAAATTACTAGCAGCAAACCAAGAGTATCTGCTTTTCCCGTGGCATGACATCGAGAATAAAAGTCAGGCAGTCGAATGAGCCCAATACTTCCTACTGAGATAAAAAAGGCCCCGGCAAAAATTAAAAAAATGGCCAAAATTTGTAAAATGCTCATTTTTTCTTGCGGGCAATCCTCTCGACGTATTTGGCAATAGCTATAACCCCAATGAAATTTAACACGGCGTAAGCCAAGGTAATATCAATAAACATATCAATACGATCAAACATATAACCAATAAGTAAGATAAGCACCATGGTTTTGGTGCCAATTGCTCCGGCTCCTAACATGCGATCCATAAGGCGCGGTCCAGTTAGAACCCGGTAAAGAGGAACAAAAATAATGATGGTTAGGTAGACAGCCATGAGGGTAAAAAAGCTATGCATCAAAGCCCCTTAGTGGTCCTTAAAATTTTAATGTCGTCAATAACAGTTGAAGGTCTCCGCTGATATAATTTAGCCACTTGGCGAGGCATGCTTCCGTCAACAATAGAAGTAAATGAGGCCTCGGTCAGAGAATGAACAATAAAGACATCATCGTCTATCTTGACCGTTAACGTCCCTGGAGTAAGGGTTATAGAATTTCCTAGGATTACTTTGGCCGTGACATTAGGCAATTTGGTCCGGAATCGAATCAAAGAAGGTTTAATCGGAACCCGGGGATGAAGAATAACATAAGCCACATGAAGGCTGGCTAATACAATTTGCCATAGTAACCAAGGGACATAGAGAATCAATCGCGTTAAGCGAAGAGGCTTAACTTGGGCGATACCATGTCGATAATAAAGATGGTGATTAAGGCGAAGGTGGACAAGAGTTACTAGCAAAGCAGAAATAAAGCCAATCGAGACATGGAAATAATCATACTTGCCGCTTAGAATCAGCCATAACCCCAACAGCACCAAAAACTGAAGGATAGTACCTTTGATAAATGCCTTTTTCATCTTGAGAAAACTTCTTTTTAAAGAACAAAATAAAAATTTTTATTAATTGGCATTAAACCAAATTAGACAGCTAAAAATGAGTATAATTTCTTATCACAAGAAGGCCATTCTGTAAAGAAAAGTTTTGGTAACTAAAGGGAAAGAAAGGAGAAAGAAAGAAAGAAAGAAAGAAAGAAAGAAAGAAAGCGAAACACAAACACTTCCATTAACTCATCGGTAAAACATCTTCAAAACTTTGCTGATCCTACGTTGGTGGACATCATTTTTGACTTGGGGCATAGTCAAAATAATTTTTAGAGATAGGCCCGCAAATTGTGGGTTGGATATGATTCAGACAAGCTTAAACAAAAAGCTCTAACCCAGCTATTATGATTTTAGAGATAATTCTCTTGTCAGGAGGATTAATTAACTAATAATCACCCACTTGTCAGGTTCAAAGCTTTGGATTGAAAAAAGCTAAGGTTAAGAATACGAAGCTTAGAAGAGGTCAAACTTTATAATTTAACCACAAAGGAGCTGAGCAGATAAAGATCAGTGTGTCTATAACCAGGCACTGGCTTTCTTTCAAAAATAACCTGGCAACTAGTATTAAGAGCAAAATATTTGCTTATCGAGGCGATTACGGCCGCATAAGAATTAGTACGATAATCCAGCAAGTCTTCGAGGTTAATAAAAATTGTTTCCTGAAGATGAATTCGGGCTGAATCATTAATTTGATAGATCCAACGATGAACCATCAAAGCCGAGACAAAAGCGGCACTCATGGTTTTCTCAATGACTGCTTGAGGGTTATTAATATTATTTAATTTTATCCGCCGCGTGGTGTCCTCGTTATTCCAGCCAATGGCAGCCTCTGAAGATAACTGAGTATTTTTTCGTTTTATCCAGTTACACCCTCCCCCGAAAGACAAGGCCACCCGGTAGTCATAGCCCGCTTGTTTATTTCTTTCAAATCGAGAAAAACCCAGCAGGTAGGCTCGAGAACTCAAATTCCGATCATATTTAAGATGAGCATAATACATTTCGGTCTTGGTCGCGGAATTGGAGGTAGCTTTAATTGCCCGGCCTTTAAAATTAATTTTGTTCTTCGAAAATTCAAAGTTATGGTCGGTTTCAAAACTTAAGGATAAGTTCTCGGTATTCCCTTTGGTCATCACCAAAGATAAAGCCGTGGTGGAGTGATATTTAAACTTTTCCTTATTAATTTCAGAAGAAGGTTTATTTTCTTCTCCAAAAGCTAATCCGGAGTTAAGCACAATAAAAATAACAAAAGCTAGGGAACCATTGAAAAACTTAGCTTTAAACTTCACTCTTTAACCTGCCTTTTCGCCATTGCCTTTATTTTTCTCATTTTCCTTTTTCTATTTAGTCTAGCACCTGATATCAAGGTTGAAAAGAGTGGGGGTCCAAAAAGATTGGGGTAAGATTCTCACCCAGGACATTCGGTTCGCCGTCAAGGAAAATTTATTTTTAAATTTTAAAGAGGGCGAAAATGAAAGCGTTGGTTTTCTTTATAAATTTTTCCAAAGTAATAATCGGGGTCATGGTTGAAAGCAAATATCCAGTCTTCCTCAATTCCCTTTTCGAATATCTCCTGCTTATTGGTAATCGTCTCTAAAGGATAAAGGTCGTAACTCATGACATAAGAAAGACCTACGTGGGCTCGGGTCGGGACTAAATCTCCTAGAAAAAAGAGTACTTGCCCTCCCTTTTGAACCTTAACGCACTGATGATGCCGCGTATGTCCAGGAACAGGAATAACCTCAACTTCCGGAGTGACAAAATACCGTCCCTCGACCAACTGCAAGTTCCCTTGTTCAGCTAAAGGCTTAAAAGTCATCTCCAGATAACTAACTTTATCACGAAGACTGGGGGCTAAGGCATAGTTATATTCACCCCGCTGAATTATATATTTGGCTCGAGGAAAAGTTGGTAAATATTTATTTTCCCCAACGCGCTGCGTATTCCCACCGCAGTGGTCAAAATGAAGGTGAGTGTTGATAACAAAATCGATGTCTTCTGGCTTTATCCCCACAGCTTCAAGATTAGCCAGTAAATCTGGTTCACGCTCCAGGGAATAATATTTTTGATGCTTATCAGAAAGACTATCGCCTATTCCCGTTTCCACCAGAATATTGGCTGTGGCCGTTTGAATAAGAAGCGAGTTTAAGCCTAATCGAATGCGGTTTTGGTCATCAGCCGGGAAAAATTTGGCCCAAAGAACCTTGGGCACCACGCCAAACATGGCCCCCCCATCAAGGCAGAAATAACCATCCCTAAGCCCGACGATTTTAATTGATCCGATCTTGAGGGAGGTAACACTCATTGAGTAAGCTTAGTCAAATCGTAGATTAAATCCCGGCGATTATACTCGGCTATTTCAATTTTTTGTGTATCCATGCGCAGAGCATCTTCGGGGCAAGCTTCCACACAAAATCCGCAAAAACAACAGCGACTTAAATCAATAATAAAAGTCGCTGGGTATTTTTGAAATTCATCATCATCAGGATCTTCAGCCGCTTCAATATAAATGCATTCCGAAGGACAAGCGGTAGCACAAAGCTGACAAACAACACAACGAGGACGTCCATTGTCTCTTTTCAAGAGGCGGTGGAGGCTTCGATGGCGATAAGCAAGTTCTTTCTTCTCTTCGGGATATTGAATCGTTACCGCTCCTTTACGTTTCGTTTTTATCCCGAAAAGATTAAGGATATGAAACCACATGTTGACAATGAAATGTCGCGAAGTAACCAGAGCACCCCGGATAATTTCTAGAAAATACTCGATTGCTTTAATCATTTTCCTACAAAATAACAATAATTGCCGTTCCTACAATGTTCACGAAGCATAAAGGAATCAGAAGTTTCCAGCCAAAATCCATTAACTGATCGTAACGAAATCGGGGATAAGTCCAGCGGACTAAAATTTGAAACCAACAGAAGAAAAAGACTTTTAGGTTAAAAGCCAGCAACTGAAGAATGATCACCACGGCTCGAGGAAGAAGCCATGTTCCTCCCCAAGGAAAGTGGAAACCATCAGCAAATAACCAAGGAACTTGCCAGCCCCCAAAGAACAAGGTCGTCAGGAGGCAACTGACGATGATGATCTCCATAAAATCGGTCATCATAAACAGGCCCCATTTGAGGCCACTGTACTCGGTGAAAAACCCGATAATTTCTGATTCTCCCTCGGGTAAATCAAAGGGAACACGCTTTGTTTCGGCCAAGGCCGCAAACAAAAAGAGCAAAAATCCAAGAGGCTGGAGAAAAACTCCCCATTTGGGGATCCATCCCCAGAAATGCTCACCCTGATAAGCGATAATTGCTGAAAGGCGTAAAGAAGGATAAACAATAATCAAGCCTACCAGGGAAAGTCCCAGGGCGATTTCATAGGAAATCATCTGGGCTGCTCCCCGCAACCCACCGATGAGAGTATAACGATTATTGGAGGACCATCCAGA
>DQWD01000016.1 GCA_011042725.1 Candidatus Aminicenantota bacterium
AAAGGCCATCTCTTCATCCGCGTGCCTGAAGTGCCCCTCAACCGGATGGCTCAGGTCAAAATGGCCACTTTGATCGCTCTTTCCCAGGGCAAATTAAAAAAAGGAGACACGATTGTTTTCCTCACCGGTCCAGCTGAAAGTGATCATCTAGATACCCTGATGGTCATGCAAATTGGCCTGGAACATGAGCTGTTTCTCGCCCCCACCAAAAACGATAAAATTGCTCCCTATATCAAACCCGAAGTTCTCAATCGCGTGATTGAAATAGCCACAGAACTCGGGAGCGAAGGCCGGGAAGGGAAACCTGTGGGAGCCCTTTTCGTCATCGGCGACACAGAAAAAGTTAAAGCCCTCTCGAAGCAACTCATTCTTAATCCTTTTCGGGGCTATCCCGAAGCCAAAAGGAACATATTGGACCCCGCCCTGGAAGAAACCGTCAAAGAATACGCGATGCTGGATGGAGCTTTCCTTATCAGAGGCGATGGAGTGATTGAAACGATGGGTGCCCATCTCAAGGTGGGTGCTCAACAAGAATTTGAACTGCCACAAGGACTAGGAGCCAGACATCATGCCGCCGCTGGCATCACTGCCGTCACCGAGGCCGTGGCGGTTACTTTAAGTGAATCAACTGGGACGGTGACTGTTTTTAAAGAAGGGAAAATAGTCACCGAAATAGAAAAACTTCGCACTTTATCCCGTCATGAAGAATTTTAATTCTCACCGAAGGAAGGATATTTATGGGCACTAATCTCAATTTTTCCACCAGAAATTTTCACCTGAAAAACATAGGATTCATTTCCACTCGGATCGCCGGCATCGACGGCGTTTCTTTGGAAATTGAGAAGTGGGCCGAAGTCCTGAGCCAGGAAGGTTTCAACTGCTTCTACTTCGCTGGGGAAGTGGACCGGCCCGAAGAAATCTCTTATGTTTGCGCCCTAGCTCATTTCGAGCATCCCGAAATTGCCGCCTTAAACCAGAAAATATTCGGGGTTTTTCATCGCAGCCGGGAAACAACCGATAAAATATTTCAAATCAAAAACAAGCTGAAATCGGCTCTTTACAAATTCAAGAAAAAGTTCGGAATTGATATCATTATTCCCGAAAACGCCCTCTCCATTCCCCTAAATATTCCCCTGGGAATCGCCCTGACTGAACTCATCGCTGAAACTCAAATCCCCACCATCGCCCACCACCATGATTTCTTCTGGGAACGGGACCGTTTCCTGATCAATAGTTGCCCGGACTACATCGCCCAGGCCTTTCCCCCTGATTTACCTTCCATTCAACATGTAGTGATTAACTCCCTAGCCTCACGACAATTAAATTACCATGCAGGTGTTTCTAATACCGTGATTCCCAATGTTTATAATTTCGAAATTTCGCCCCCCCCCTCCCATGAATCCTGCCTTCAACTTAAAGAGGAAATTGGGCTTCAACCCGATGATCTTTTCATCCTCCAGCCCACCCGGATTGTTCCCCGAAAACGAATTGAACGAGCCATTGAAATTGTCCATAACTTGGGACTCTCTCGTCCCTTCTTGATAATCACCCATCCCAGCGGGGATGAAGGAGATGATTATTACCAACATATCATGGAATATGCTCAGCAAAGTGGTGTAAAAATAATTAGAATAGATCATGTTATCAGCTCGGGTAAAAATCACGCGCAAAAACCCTACACCATCACTGATGCCTACCAATGCGCTGACCTTGTCACCTATCCCAGTGATTACGAAGGCTTCGGGAATGCTTTTCTCGAAGCGATTTATTTTAAAAAGCCGATCGTGGTTAACCGCTATTCCATTTATGTGACTGATATTGAACCCAAAGGCTTTGAAGTCATTTCCTTTGAAGGTTTTGCCACCCGGTCAGTAATCTCCCAGATTAAAAGGACTCTCTTCGACCCTCTTTATCGTTTAAAAATGACTGAGAAAAATTTCAAACTGGGCAAGAAATTTTTCTCTTATGAGATTTTAAGAAAGAAACTATTAGCGCTACTTAGTAATTTCCAGCCTTAAAAACATTTAAATAACCATAAAAACAACAAAAAACTAAAAAACAATTGATAAAAAAATTTAAAGAGAATAACAAAAAAAGGAAAGCGTAGAGAAAATAAGATGGCCTACATCGCTCTGCTTCATTACTCCTGTCCTCCCGTAGTGGGAGGTGTTGAAGAAATCATTTCTCAACAAGCCTCTCTTTTCCACCGCCACCGCCATCACGTCAAAATCCTGGCGGGAAAAGGGGCCCAATTTACCGATGTTTTCGAAGTTGAGATTAACCCTCTTCTCGACTCCCGGCACCCTCACATCTCCCAGCTCCAACTAAATCCAAGGAAATACCGGCTCCAGCTGAAAGAGTATGAAGAAAAAATCATCAGTTATCTTCGCGATACTTTGTGGAATCATGATCTTCTGATTGCCCATAATGTCTTGACGATGCACTATAATCTTCCTTTGACCAGAGCTATCCACCATTTAGCCTCTTCTTTTCCTATTAAAATCATCTCTTGGAATCATGATTCCCCTTATTTTTATAACCACTACCCCCAGCGCTTAAACCAGCCAGAATGGGAAATTCTCAAATCTCTCAATCCTAAAATTAATTATGTGGTCATTTCTGAAGCTCGGGCGCAAGAATTTAAAAAGCTTTATCAGACTAAGAAAAATTTACCTGTTATTCCCAATGGAATTGATCCCTATCGCTTCTTCCGGCTCGACCTTTCGACAATCCGCCTCATTCAGGAAGAAAAATTATTTGAGTCAGACCTTCTCTTAGTTCAACCTTCCCGCCTCCATCCCCGAAAAAACATTGAACTTTCCATCCAGGTGATCAAAGCTTTCCATGATCGTAAAATTAAAGCTAAATTACTCCTTACTGGCGCCTATGACCCCCATGAAAAAAAAGCTTCTTACTACTTTCGCAAACTTAAAGATCTGGCTGAAAAGTTAGGCGTTAAGGAAGATATAATTTTTATTGCCGAACATCAGTTTAAATCCGGGCAGAAATTAGAGCCTGCCCGGGTCACCATCCGCGACCTCTACCTCATATCCGATTGCCTCTTTCTCCCCAGTAAACAGGAAGGATTTGGCCTTCCTTTGTTGGAAGCCGGTATGATCAAACTTCCCATCGCCTGCTCTGACATCCTTCCCTTTCAGAGTATTGCCAATGAGAATGTGTTTTACTTTTCTCTTTCCGAGCCACCAGGTCAAATTGCCAAGAGGCTTTGGGATTATTTAAACAGCCTTAAACCCTCCCAGATGTACCATCGGGCTATTCGTAAATTTACCTGGGATTATATCTATCAACAAAAGATCAAACCTTATTTAGAATCGTTTTTTTAGGGCTTTCCTTTTGGCCGGAAAGGCTTTTGTTTCTTTTTTTACTTTTCTACTTTACTTTTCTACTTCAATTGGTTGATAAGACTTAATCAAGGAAAAGCCAGACTCCTGGAGTTTCTTCTTATAATTTTCGACCTCAGTGGAGAAAAATTCATTCAGCTCGGTGATAAACTGGGTCAATTTTTCTTTGGCTCGTTCATACCGGACGCGGGCTGGTTCATTAATAGGTTCCACTCCGGCCCGGACAATACCCATCACGGCGCTCATAACTTGGCTCTGGAGACCAGTCGATCGATCAGCAATGCCTTGCTTGGGAGGCGTCGGGTTTATTCTCTCGGAAAATGTCTTGAGCTTGCTACTCAGGTCTCGGGTGGCCTTCCCTAATTCCTTCATCTGGGGGGAGCGTTGCTGCCGCAAAGTGGTGGTGATCGTCTCCAAGGCTTGTTGGGTTTCTTGAATTCGCTGGCGGGCATCATTTAAGGCTAGCGATAGTCTCTGGGCCTTTTTGGCCATCTCGTAGTTTTCCCGAAGCACATTCAGGTCAATCGCCAAGCGAGGATCGGTTTTGACCTTAAACTTCCGGCTTACTTCTTGATCATCATATTTAATCTTGACGGTATACTCGCCCGGCAAGACCGTCACCCCTCCCCGGAAAAAGCGACCCATCGAGGAGGTCTGCTGTTGCCGTTGGTCAGAAGGTAGTTGCTCTTGAAAATTCCAAAAGACCCGGTTAATACCTTTTTCCTCAGGTCCATTCAGGCGAGCCACTACTTGGCCCTGGCTATCCTCGATGATAATCTGGACTCTTGACATGCCAGCTCTCATTCTAGCCTCTATCGCGGCCGGCATTCGTCCCCTCGTCCCCATCTGCCTCATTCTCTCCCGCATCGCCTGCATTCTTTCCTGCTGCTCCGGCGTTGGCTCTTGTTTTTTCTCGCTAGGAATTAAGTAATAAGTAAAGCAAGCTCCCAATGGTTTGTTTTCTCCGCTGAAAAATGTATCGCCTGGGCTTAGATAAGAGCTCAAGCGGCCCCGAATAAATTGGTAAGCATCAGAGGGGGAAAAAAGATGAAGTTTTTTCTTTAGAATCTCGGAGGATATTTCGCGAAGAGGCGTAATATCATCAATAATATAGATGGAACGCCCATGAGTGGCGATAATCAAATCGTTTTCGCGCGGATGAACAGCTAAGTCACGAACCGGAACAGTGGGCACTCCCTGGGTCCACTTCATCCAGTTCTTACCGCCATTGAAGCTGACATACAAACCAAATTCTGTGCCGAGGAAGAGCAGGTTAGGATTAACAGGATCTTCCTCAATAACATGAACAAACCCGTCTATTTCGGACGTAACTAAGCTCTGCCAAGTCTTTCCAAAATCGTGCGTTACATAGACATAAGGGGTCCAATTTGCCCGGCGATGGTCGTCGAAACAAACGTAAGCCGTAGCTGCATCAAATTTAGAGGCCTCCACATGAGGCACCCATGTTTCAGGCGGAACTTTTCCTTTGCCCCCGGTGGTTAATTTCTTCGATGCCAATTCCCAGGTTTTACCCCCATCTCTAGTTAATTGGACATTGCCATCATCAGTACCAACCCAGATAACGCCTTCCTGGACGGGGCTGGGAGCAATGGTTGTTATCGTGCAATGATTTTCAGCATTGGTGACATCAAGGGTCAATCCTCCACTTTCTGATTGCCGCTGCTTCTCGGGGTTATTGGTGGTTAAATCTGGACTTATTATTTCCCATGTCCTTCC
The DNA here is from genome assembly GCA_011042725.1 of Candidatus Aminicenantota bacterium. GTDB lineage: Bacteria > Acidobacteriota > Aminicenantia > Aminicenantales > Aminicenantaceae > JdFR-80. The sequence goes on from DQWD01000016.1 coordinate 5,100, forward strand.
TTTGTCACGACTACGATGAACGAATTGACTCCCGAGATAAATGGTCGAGGGATGAAAAGGATCAACGGCAAAACCAGCGTTCCAGTTATAGCGATGCTTAACCTCCGACTCAGTGGGAACAATACTAGTGCTGGTGCCAGTTGTCATATCGAAATAATAGAGGTTACCACCTTGGGACATACCATAGCCCGCCCCTGGTTTTTCAGGGTCAGGTTCAACATCAAATCCATCACCCCCACCGACAGTCTTCCACAAATAACTATTGAGACCTCTTTCTCGAAGCTCATAAGCCGGACCAACCCAAGAACCATTATCCTGAAGGCCACCATAAAGATTATAAGGAATCTGATAATCAAAACTTACATGATAAAACTGTCCCAAGGGAAGATTGGTCACAAACCGCCAACTCTGGCCGCCGTTATAGCTGATGACCACGCCACCATCATTTCCCACTACCATGTATTTGCCATCGGGATGAATCCACATGGCATGATAATCGGAATGAGATTGACCAAAAGAGGTTAGGGAGCGAAAAGTTCGTCCCCCATCCTCGCTGATCCTTAACTGACCTTGAATTAAATAAACAACGTTTTCATTTATCGGATTGACCTTGACTCCACTGTAATAAAAAGGACGACCATGAATACCCTCTTCATTATTAACCACTTGCCAACTGTAACCACCATCGTCGGAGCGCAGGAGGCAACTTTTTGCAGCTTCAACAATGGCATAAACAACTTCGGGCTGACTGGGAGCAAAAGCAACTCCAATCCTGCCGAGTTCGCCAGCTGGCAACCCTTCTTTTTCGCTTAATTTTTTCCAGGTCTGCCCACCATCTTCAGTCAGGTATAAGCCACTTCCAGGGCCGCCCGAAGTGAAAAACCAGGGCCAACGCCGGAACTGCCACATCGCCACTAAAATCTTCAACGGATTACCTGGAGCCATAGCCATATCCGCAGCCCCTGTTTTCTCACCCACATAAAGAATCTTCTGCCAGGTTTGGCCCATATCTTCCGTTTTAAAAACTCCTCTTTCGGGATTTTCCCCCCAGGCAGTACCAAGAGCCGCCACATAAGCCACCCGGGTATCATGCGGGTCAACTAAAATTCGGGAGATATGCTCCGTTTTCTTTAAACCCAGCCATTTCCAGGTCTTCCCTCCATCCACAGAAAGAAAAACACCACGGCCAACTCCCGCTGTATTACGGACTCCAGACTCCCCGGTTCCAACCCAAACTATATTAGGATTTAAAGGATGAACAGCAATGGCCCCAATGGATGCGGTGGGTTGATCATCAAAAATGGGTTGCCAAGTTAAACCACCATCAACAGACTTCCAGACACCCCCGGTAGCTGTGCCGGCGTAAATTATTTTCGGATTAGTGGGATCAACTTCCACGGCGGCAATACGTCCACTCATATTGGCAGGCCCCACATTACGAGCTTTTAAGCCGTGAAAAATTTGGGAATCAAATTGAGCCCAACCAAGCAAACTGATTCCTAAAACCAAAACAATAAGAATGCCAATTAATTTTAAAGTTGGTTGGAAATTTTGTCTGGGCATCCATCCCTCCTTTTTATAAATTACACCATATTTTGGACGATAACCAAAAATAGATTCTTCCTTTTTTCAATTTTATTGAATTTATTCTATTGTCTCTTTCCTAGCTAGTAAAGCAAATTTTTTAGTGGCCAAAAAAGAAGATTTATATTTTGACAATATTCTCCTCATATGTTAATAGAAAACTTGATTAAAAAATTATCCATTTCTAATGTTTTTTATTATTTTCGATTAACCAATTAAACAAAGGTTGACTCAACATCAAATTTCAAATTTACTGATAAAATTGAAAATAAAAAAAGAGGAGTTTTTCCATGAAATTAAAAAACCCAGCCTCTTTTCTGGCTTTTCTCTTTCTTAGTCTGGCTTGGCTTTTTTGCCCTAGTTGCGCTCCTAAACTCCTGGAAGACCACGGCTGGAAAATAAGTGTTGACCAGCAAAAAGAAACTTTAAAGATTGAACATGAATCAACTGGTGTTATCCTTGAAAATGCCGCTTTAGCTTCCCCAAGTAATGAAATATTAGGGAAGTGGAAAATTGAAGTTTCTCCTTCCAAATTAACCATCACCACTCACTCCCCCCAGGAATCAACTTGGACTCTGGTGACCACAGAAAATCAACTTCAGATTTCTTCTTCTCTCCCCGGGAGCATTCTCCGCGGCACAGCTCCCGCCGGAGAAGAACGTATTCCCGCCCGCACCGCCGAAGAAGATAACGGGATTATGTTCACTTCCTTAGGATTCGTCTCAGCTCGAAATATCCATTCGCTGTTCGACATTCCAACCAACACAATGATCAAGTTTTCATCCTCTTCCCTTCTCGAAAGAAACCAGGCAAATAGGCGCCAGATGAAAGTTCAAATTAAACTGGCTCCTGAAACATCTTTATCCATAATTCCCGATTATTACCAAAACGTTTTGGGCTTAAAATATTATCAGCCGCGCCCCCAAAGATTTATCACTGCCCCGGCGGGCTGGTGTTCATGGTATTGCTATTACATGGGCACCACCGAAGAAGACATGATCAGGGAAACTAATGCTTTAGCTGAATTGCTCAAGCCTTACGGATTAGAATTTGTCCAACTAGATGCTTGTTACACACGAGGAGAAGAAGCTAATTATCTTGAATGGAACAAAGAAGCTTTCCCCCGGGGAGGGAAATGGTTATTCCAGTATATTCGGGAAAAAGGACTAAAACCTGGGTTGTGGATTAATGTTTATGGATCTAATTATGCTCGGCCCGAATGCGCCGAAAAATATCCCGAAAATTTCTACCTTCGGGACAAAGAAGGCAAATTATCCGGGGCTTGCTGTACAGCTGACGACACGGTTGTTCGCCTGGATTACTCTAATCCTGAAGTTATTGAAAAACACTTGAAACCAATGTTCTCCATCTTAAAAAATGATTGGGGCCTGAGTTACCTTAAAGATGCTGGCTGGGGAACCTGGATGGATTATTACGACCAGAATCGAGAACAAGCTTTTGATTCTTCGCGGGGAAGCCGAGAGCTCTACGTCGACGTCCAGAAAGCTGTCCGCAGTACCCTCGGCGATGATGTTTATATCACCGGCTGCGCCATGCACGAAGTTGGCCTTTGTTTTGGCCTGTTCGATGGCTCAAGAACAGGCGGAGATGACAAAGCTGTCTGGCACCCAGAAAGAGAAAGAGGCATGTCCATGCAGACCTTTTTTCACTCCCTTTTTGGAGCCAATTACCTGAATAATATTGTCTGGTTTTGTGATCCTGATGTAGTCATGGTCCGGAACCCCTTGACCTATGAGGAAGGGCAAACCATCGTCTCGGCTATCGCCTTGACGGGGCAAACTTATCTGGCTTCAGACTTCATGGACAAACTACCACCTCGTAAACTTGAGCTCTACCGCAAAACCATGCCCACCACCCCCATTGTGCCCATCGACCTTTATCCCTTTCGAATTCTGAAAAACAAAAAAGACGGGGTTGTGTGGTGTTGCCCCCAAGTCAAAGAATTTCCTCGCGCCCTTGATCTAAAAGTATATGGAGTCAACGGTGATTATGATGTTCTCGCCCTCTTCAACTGGAAAGACGAAGCTTCGGAGGCCGGGTTTACTCTCGAAGAGCTGGGCCTGGCTTCCAACCAAGAATACCATGTGTTCGACTTTTGGAAACAAGAATACGAAGGGACCATTAAGGGGAAATACACCACCTCTCTTCCTGCCCATGGAACAAAAGTTTTGATAATCCGAGCAGTTGATTCTCTCCCTCAAATCTTAAGCACTTCTCGCCATATCACCTCGGCTGTTAGCCTCCAAGATGTCCACTGGAACCAAGAAGAGCAAAGATTAAAGGGTAGTTCGACAGTCGTCAAAGGCGACCCTTACTCTCTTTTCCTCTGGGTGCCCCCGGAGTTAAAAATGACCAAGGCCGAAGCTAACGCTGAGGTCCTCTTCTCCCGACAGGAAGAAAATGGCCTGGTTGAAGTTAAATTCTCTGGCGATCTTCCTGAGGCTGAAACATTGCTTGAATGGGAGATATTTTTCACCCCGGCCGGAAAGGCCAAATAAAAATTTTGACTAATTGAGGGCGGTAAAACTATAAAATTGTTTAGCTTGGGCGGATAATTATAAAATTACAATCCATTTATTTTGAGCTCTAAAGGAAGAAGCGATGACAACAACCAACATCCTCAACCAAAGGCCATTAGGAAAGTTTCTTTCTTTCTCTTGTAATTGCTTAGGGTTAATTATTGCTCTTGCTTTTTTGCTTAACCTTCCGGCCCAAGCCCAACTTAAAGTTGATAAAAATATCTTCGACTTTGGCCAGATAAAAGAAGGCATCAATGTCCCCGTCAAATTCAAACTTGTCAATACAGGCTCACAACCAATAAGATTAAAAGAAATTCGAACCTTTGCCGCCTGTGTTCAGAGAAGGCCCCTCGAAAAAAAGAATCTTAGACCTGGAGAAAGCCTGGAACTTGAGTATGTATTTGAAAGCTTAGGCTACGGAGGAGCAAGCATCGAAAAAGAAATTCAGGTCTTCTATGAAGGTTCAAAAGTCCCCTTAATTATCAAATTTAAAGGTTCGATCTTACCTCTTGAAGATTACCAAGCTCCGGTAGGAGAAGTAGTTTATAATTTTTTTGCCTTAATTGATATCCGCCCCCCACATCATTACCACCAGGAACATATCCTCGGGGCCATAAATATTCCGGCGGAAAAAATCATGGCCTGGGCAAATCGAATCGCCCCCCAGGTTACTGATGACATGGTGCTCTATATCTATGATGAGCGTGGTGACCTGGCTGATGAAATAGTTAAAAAATTAAGAGCTGCTGGCCACTCCCAATATGTTAGCCTGGTGGGGGGCCTCCAGGAGTGGAAAAACCAATACGGCCAAAAAGGGATTATTCGCCTTGACTAATCCCAATAATCGACTCTCGTTATCGAGATGAACTCTGGAAAATTAATCACCCAGGGCAACTAAAGAAAATGAGAAATAACTTCCTCTCTCCTTGGCTCAAGGCCCGAGAAAATTCCCTTCGCAGCGCTCCCCAGATCCTTGGCCTTCACTGGTCCTTAATTATTTTTTTCACCCAGGAAGAAATCACCTCTTTTTTGGCCATAACCCCAAAGAAAAATTAACTTATGGGCAAGATTGACCAGATGCGGAAAATTACTGCTTTTCTTCTACTTGGCTTTTCAGTTACGTTGCTTGCCTGGGCTCAAAATCATGACCAACAGACTATCGTCTATTTTTTTTATGAAGAAGGCTGCCCTTATAGCCGAAAAATGAGTGAGTTTCTAGCCACCAGAATTGTTCCCCACTACCCTGTCCGGATCGAGAAACTGGAAATTCACCAGCCAAATAATCTCCAACTGATGATGAAGATGGCCCACTCCCGCCAGGCCCAAGAAGTAATTAAAAACGGTGTTCCAGCTGTCTTTATCGGTGAATTCGCCTTCCAAGGGGCTAACCGCCGAACCGAGCGTTTGATCGAAGAGACTATCCGCAAAATAAGGCAGCGATCCGTTCCTCCCCTAAATCCTCCTTTTAGTCCCCAAGCCCAAATTGCTCCTTCTTTTTCTTATTTCCTCATTTTTAGTAGCGGTCTGATTAGTGCCTTTAATCCCTGCAGCCTCGGGGTAATTGTGCTTTTTCTAGGAACTATAATTTCTCTTGCGGGCTTCCACAAAACTCGGATTCTCAGTTCAGGCTTGGTCTTTTCTTTGACCTATTTTGGCGGTTCTTTGCTAGTAGGAATGGGCCTTCTCCAGTCATTTCAGGAAGTAAAAATCCGGCAAACACTAACGGTCATTATCTCCGTTCTCATCACTGGTGGTGGTCTCTACTACCTCGGCCAAGGCCTCCTCCAGAAAAAAAGCTCTGATCTACCCGCTGGATGGAGGGCTCTTTTTCGTCGCTTTCTCAATATTCCCGGGGCGATAATAGGTGGTTCTCTGGCTGTGTTTTTTCTCTTTCCTTGCTCTTCGGGACCCTATTTAGCTATCCTGGCTCTCCTTTCTCAACCCGGCGGAAAAATTAAGGCTCTAACCGGGATTATTGTCTATAACTTAGCTTTTATTCTTCCCTTTGTAATTTTCACTCTCATCATCGGGTTAGGGATTCTTTCTTGGGAGCAAATTGCTGCCTGGAAAGAAAATAATGTTTTTAAATTTAAAATATTGCTGGGGCTGCTTTTTGTCGGGCTGGGGATTTGGCTTTTTTTAACCTTTGGCCCGTGGTGACTCTCTTCTTCTTGGCTAGCTCACCACCTGCCCCAAACCTTGAGTTTAAAGCCGGTCATCCTCATTCATCAGCTTTAATCAATTACTCCCACGAATCAACAAATTAAAAATGCGGCGGTGGCCAATCAAAGAGTTAATAGGGCAAGATTAAAGCAGGGGGTCTCAGCCCCCAGGCGGCTGAGTTGCCGTCAAAATAACTAGCCTATCCCCTTCGCCTAGTCAAGTCGATGAACGAGCAGGCCGGAACGAAGCTTAGGTTCAAACCAGGTCGACTTAGGAGGCATAACTTGCCCGGCATCGGCAATCCGCATGAGTTCGGCAATCGAGGTGGGGAAAAGAGCAAAAGCTACTTGATACTGGCCACTATCCACTAATCTCTTCAGCTCTTCCAGACCTCTAATTCCTCCCACGAAATCTATTTTTTCGCTAGTTCGAGGATCGTCGATCCCAAAAAAGGGACGCAAAACTAAGTTTTGGAGAAGCGCTGTATCAAGACTGTTGACAGGGTCATCTTTATCTACTTTCTCTGGTTTAAAATTCAACTTATACCACTTTCCCTCAAAATACATTGCTACTTCGCCTTTTTTCTGGGGTCGATAAGGTGATTCACCCTTTTCTTCGATGGTAAAAACTTCTTCTAAGAATTTAAATAATTCTTCAGCCGAATGACCGTTTAAATCCTTAATCACCCGATTGTAATCCATGATCTTCAATTGATTGTCAGGAAACATAACTGCCAGAAAATAATTATATTCCTCTTCCCCAGTATGATGGGGATTAGCCTCCCGTCTTCTCTTCGCGACAATGGTGCCTGAGGCTGACCGGTGATGACCATCGGCCACATAGAGATAATCAATTTTCTTAAACTCCTCAATAATTTTATCGGCCGCTTCCTCACTGACAATCCAGACAGTGTGTCGAACTCCATCATCAGCTACAAAATCATAAAGAGGTTCTTTGGTTACTTCCTCAGCCACTAATTTATTAATACTTTCCCGGGCTTTATAAGTTAGAAACACCGGCCCGGCATGAGCGTTGGCGGCTTCGATATGCTTGACCCGGTCTTCTTCCTTGGCTCGTCGCGTTAATTCATGCTTCTTGATGATGTCCTTTTCATACTCCTCCGCTGCCACACAGCCCACAATTCCATATTGCTCGCGTTCCTGCATAATTTGCCGGTAAATATAAAGACTTGGTTTTTCTTCCTGAATTAATATCCCTTCGCCAATAAAACGCTCCATATTTTCTTTGGCTTTTTGATAAACCTCGGGAGCATATAAATCAGTTCCTGCAGGCAAATCAATTTCGGGTTTGATTACATGCAGAAAGGAATAGGGATTACCTTCAGCCATTTTTCGAGCTTCCTCGCTATTGAGGACATCATAAGGTGGAGAAGCAACTTCCTTTTCCATGCCTTTTTGGGGACGAAGGGCTCTAAATTTACGCACCGTGACCATTTTCAACTCCTTTCTTTTGATTTGAATGATAGAAATTATTATGGTTAACTATTTTAATCCAATTACCCCTCAAAAATAAAGCTGCCGGAGCAAA
>DQWD01000138.1 GCA_011042725.1 Candidatus Aminicenantota bacterium
AAAATTGGTCACTTCTGGTCGATTACGCCATTTCCTTAGAAAATAAGATGGAAAACACTATTGGATGACAAAATAAAGAGTTGTAATTACCCCTATTGTTTAACCCGTTTCTCTCTGGAGATTCTCAAGATAATTACTCAAATCATCAGGTAAGGGGGAAGTAAACTCTAATCGTCGGCCATCTCGCGGATGGGACAATCCCAATTGGTGAGCATGAAGAAAGAGGCGAGGGCAACCAGCTTTTTCTTTTCGCCCATAGTGGGAGTCGCCAACTACCGGATGTCCGGCAGAGGCCAAATGAACCCGAATCTGGTGAGTTCGCCCGGTCACCGGTTTAATAGCCAATAAGGTTAAAATTCCCCACGGTGTTCTCAAGGTCTCTAAAGTTTGGTAAAACGTCAAGGCCTCCTTTGGTTTCCGAGCTTTAATGGAAATACGAAGCCCTCCTCCTAAATAATGCCCGATGGGCCAGTCTATTTTTCCCTCTCTTTCCCTTATTTTTCCCCATACTAATCCTAAGTAAATCTTATCGACGCGACGTTGCTTAAATTGCTGTTGGAGATTTCGGTAAGCCAGCAAGCTGCGGGCCACCACTAATAAGCCAGAAGTTTCTTTATCTAGACGATGAACAATACCCGGACGTTCAGGCGGGCCAATATTTCTTAAATCGGAGAAAACAGCCAAAAGTCCTTCAATCAATGCTGGCGTCCGGGAACCTGGCGCCGGGTGAACCAGTACTCCTGTTGGCTTTTCCACGACCAGGAGATCATCATCTTGATAATAAACATTAAGCTCCATCAGTTGAGGTTTTAAAGGCGAGGACAATTCTTCTTTAATTTTTTCCACCTGGTCTAAATCAACTTTAACTCTCTCCCCTTCCCGGAGTCGATAGCTTGGTTTGGTGGGACTATCATTAACCAGCACGTATCCTTCCTTGACTAGACGAGCCAAGCGGGTCCGACTCAAACCAACTTTCAGTTTTTCCTGGAGAAATAAATCCAAACGTTGACCTGCCTCTGCGACTTTAACTTCGATCAATTGGTATCTTGTCATCTCTTAATCATCTTTTAATTATCATTAAATTACTATTTAGTCATTAATTAGTCATCGTTTATTTAGTTTAATAAGGTTTCTCTAATTTAGCTAGGGTTTAATTATCTTTAAATAAATAACAAATAGGTTTCGTTCTCAAGTGACGGGAATGAAGAAAACTGGGGACGAAGAAAACTGGGGACACATTACATATTTACCCTATTTTTTAAACTAACTAAATGGGCAATACAACAAATTCTAGGTTTTGTCCCCAAGTGACGGGAATAAGTTACTACGTTAAGACGAAGAAAAATGTCTCCGCTTCGGTCGAGATTTTAACGCCATTCCTTTACCGTCCTTCCCGGCGCCGGCGAAACTGCGCCCGATCAATTCGAACCCTTGGACTTTATTCACTGTTAAGATGAGTTTCAAAACTCTAAACGAGCCGGGCTAAATAGGCGCTCGGCGCCCGAGGCGGTCGGGTTCCCTCCAAGGACGGTTCCGGAAGGCTAAATCTTCAATGTTGCTCCGGCATTCTCCTTGGCCTTTCGTTCGATTTTGTTTCCCCTCCCTTGGGAGCAAAGCCAAAAAATAAATAAAATAAGGCCGAAGCGAAAGAACTCTTAACCATGGTTAATCGCTAAAATAGCTAAATTAGCTGCCTGAGAGTTAAAAAGAGGGCCATTGTATCAAGTTTAGCTCTAATTTTAATTTTCAGCTCTAATTGCTCCTCATCTCGTTTCTTGATTGCTTTCCTGGGAATTCCTCAATCTATCTCCCATTTCAGAAAGGAGAAACAAAAGATGCCACGTGACGCCTTACCGATATAATAGGAGTTAGCCTAATGGATTTAGCCTCCCAGCTATCATTATCTCAGAACAAGAATAAAACGATAAAAGGGATATCGTTATTCCTCCTTTCTTTGGAGATTTTTTACTGAGGAATTTAAACGATGTCTCCCTATCTAGTCAATCTTTGGTATCCATTAGTACCATGAACCTGGCCCCAAAAATCGCGTTTAAGGGCGTTTTTCAAGGGGAATAATAAGCATATCTTATCTATTTTCAACAAGTTAGCGCGGCCCGACCCCTCTTTTCCTTCGCCAACAAAAGAAAGCAATTCCAACGGCCAGACCCACTAAGCAAAATACCTGGAAGTAATTTAAGCTTAGATAAGGCGAAGCTCCGCGAATCAAATAACTTTGTTCGGGGTGATCCCCGCGATAGAACTCAACAAAAAATCTAATGATCGAATAGTTGATGATGTACAGGGAAAAGACTTGTCCGTCGAACTTCTTTTTCCGAAGCACCAAATAAAGAATTAAAAAATTAGTGAAATTTAAAATTGACTCATAAAGCTGGGTAGGATGAATAACTTGATTCAAGGGAACACCGGTCAGATTATGGGCATACTCGTTACCAAACATCACCCCCCAAGGCACATCGCAACCTCGGCCGTAACAGCAACCAGCGCTGAAGCATCCTAGGCGGCCAAAGCCGTGTCCCAAGGCAATGGCTGGCCCAGCGATATCACCCACCTTCCAGGTGGGAAGCCGGTGGCGGTGTAAAAACCATAAGGCAAAAATCACCCCGAAAAACAATCCGCCCTGAAAAACACCTCCGGACCGGGCTAAAGTTAACAGCTCTCTGGGATAACGAAAATAATAAGAGGCGTCCCCGACAAAGAGAACCAACTTCGCTCCCAAAAGAGCGATGATAATTGTAAAAAACGCTAAATCAACCAGTTTTCCTGCCGGCAATCCAACTTTCTTGGCCTGGCGGGCCACAAACCAAAGAGCCATGGCTATACCCAAAGCCAACATGAACCCATAGGTATGGATGCTCAGCGGGCCGAGCTTAACTAGCACCGGAAACATTTTCTTTTTTTTCCTTTCCTTTGCTTTTGATAAGAATGGTCAAAAATAAAATTATCGCCCCCACGGAAATGCAAGAATCAGCCACATTGAAATTGGGCCAATGAAATCGTTGATAGTAAAAATCTAAAAAATCAACCACATAACCCCGCCCTAAACGGTCAACCAAATTCCCCAATGCTCCAGCCAAGATCAACGAAAGCGCCAATTTCAGTGTTTTTTCCTGGGCGGGAGTGCGGATAAAATAAAAAATAACAAAACCAAGAGCAAGCAGAGATGCAACCGGCAAAACAATCTTGGCCACCGGGTTATGGGTGTGGGCAAAAAAGCCAAAGATGGCCCCACGGTTGTGAAGGTGAGTGAGATTAAAAAAACCAGGAATCACTTTTACTTGACCATAAAGGCCAATATATTTTTGAATCAAATATTTACTTAGCTGGTCCAAACTAAAGAGAATGATCACCAAAAAGAGGTAAGGCCTGTTTTCTTTTTTCATTACTAACCTAGTCCATCCATCTAAATATTTACTCCAGTCTGTTTATTTTTAATCACTTTTTATTTTTTTGAGTTCACCCTCCCCCTTCGCTATCACTTTTTCACCTTTTTTTGCTTTTTTCCGGGATACCTCTTGCCCTTTACCCGCTTCTTGCTCCGCAATCACCTCTTTTCCGGCGCCTTCTCAATAATCATCACCTTTTTAGCCGCCCTTCGTCACCTTTCAGTCTCTTTTTAGTCGCCGTACAACCTCCACGCATCTTTCACAAAAATCGGGATAATCATTGGCTTGACCCACGCTGGGTTTTATATTCCAGCACCGCTGGCACTTGCTTCCCTCAGCTTTCAAAACTTCCACCGCCACAAATTCTCCTTCCCTTTCTCTTTCTTGTTTTCCTCCTCCTTCTTCTTCCTCGACCAAGATTTCAACACCTGAAGTAATGAACAGCTCCGCCAATTTATCTTCATAGCGCTTATAAAAAGCCGCATCAGGAGAGAGCACTTTCAAACTCACTTTGGCTTCCAACGAATTGCCAATGAATTTCTCTTCGCGGGCCCGTTCCAAAGCCTTGAGCACTTGCTCTCTAGTTGCCAATAGCTTTTCCCAGTCAGCCACTTCCTCGGCCGGCAAACGATAGCTCTTAAATTCGGGGAAAAGTTCCAAATGAATGGATTCACTCTTTCCCCGGTAAGCAGGCATTGCCTGCCAGGCTTCTTCGGTGGTAAAGGGCAAAAGGGGAGCCATCAACAGCAAAGTATCTCGCAGCAAATGAAACAGGGCTGTTTGGCCTGATTTGCGCTGCCTATCTTTGGGGGCCGAGCAATAAAGCCTATCCTTGGAAACATCCAGGTAAAATGCACTAAGATCGATAGTGAAGAAATTAAAAAGAGAATGGAAAATCACATGATACTCATAGTTTTCATAAGCCTGCCGAGATTTTTCCCCTACTTGGGCTAAGCGCTCGAGAATCCATTTATCCAGAGAGTCCATCTCTGCCCAAGGAATTCTCTCTTCGGCTGCATCTGGTTGATAGTCATAAAGATTACCGAGCATGAAACGCCACGTATTTCTTATCTTTCGGTAGGCTTCGATCAGACGCTCGAGGGTTTCCGGTCCGAAACGGGCATCTTCTTTGTAGTTTAACATCGCCGCCCAGAGGCGAAGAATTTCGGCTCCGTGCTGGTTGATTATTTCTGTCGGCTCAATGTAATTTCCCAGGGACTTGGACATCGCCCGTCCCTGTTCATCAAGAACAAAACCATGAGTAATGACTGTCCGGTAGGGAGAAGCACCTTTAGCGGCGACTCCCACCAGCAGGGAGCTATTAAACCATCCTCGATATTGATCGTGGCCTTCAATGTAAATATCAGCTGGCCAAGGAAGGTCTTCTCTTTTCCCCAGCACGTAATGGCTGGCTCCAGACTCAAACCAAACATCAAGGATGTTATTTTCCTTTTCCAGCGATCTTTCCCCGCACTCGGGACACTTCAATCCTGGCGGGGCCAACTCCTCCGGCTTCTTCAAAAACCAAACATTCGCCCCTTCCCGACTGAACTGTTCGGCCACGTGCAAGGCTATTTGTTCATTTGCTAAAATGGTGCCACATTTCCGACAGTAAAAAGCAGGTATGGGCACACCCCATGTCCGCTGGCGAGAAATACACCAATCGGGACGAGCGGCAATCATTTTGGCAATTCGTTCTTCTCCCCACTCAGGAATCCAATTAACCTTTTTTATCTCCTCCAGGGTTTTTTGTCGAAGGTTTTGGGCATCAAGCGAAATAAACCATTGCGCCGTGGCCCGAAAAATAACTGGATTTTTACAGCGCCAGCAATGAGGATAGGAATGGACAATGGTTTCATCCTTGAGAAGCACCCCATCTTTTTTCATATCCTCGGTAATGACCTGGTTAGCTTCAAAAACGTTCATCCCCGCGTAACGCTCTACTTGGGGAGTAAAGCATCCATCGCTATCAACTGGAGTGTAAATTTCTAAGTTATATTTCAGACCAGTTAAATAATCCTCGTGGCCATGCCCAGGAGCGGTATGAACACAACCTGTACCTTGATCTAAAGTCACATAATCAGCCAGAACCAAAAGGGATTCTCGCTCAATAAAAGGATGCCGGGCTTTAAGCCCTTCCATCTCCTGTCCAAGAAAAGTAACTAAATAATTAACCTGCGACCACCCCAGCTCTTCACTAAGAACCGGAACTAGTCTTTTAGCGGCAATGTAGATTTCCGGATTGCTATCCGCTTGAAAAGCTACGTACTCATAGTCAGGGTGAAAGGCAATGGCCAAGTTCGCTGGTAATGTCCAGGGCGTAGTCGTCCAAATGAGAATAAAAATCTTTTTACCTTTTAGTTGCGGGTACTTGGCGCTTATATCAGAAATCAAAGGAAATTTAACATAAACCGAGGGAGAAGCATGGTCATGGTATTCAATTTCGGCCTCGGCCAAAGCTGTCCGACAATGAATACACCAGTAAACAGGTTTTTTACCTTTATAAACACTTCCCTGGGCAAAAAAGGCGGCCAGAGAACGGATAATATCGCCTTCATAGGTGGGATTCATGGTCAAGTAAGGCTCTTTCCACTCGCCGAAAACGCCTAATCGCATAAACTCTCGGCGTTGAATTTCGACATATTTCTCGGCATATTTTCGACACTCTTCCCTTATTTCAATCTGGGAGAGGTTCTTTTTCTTCTCTCCCAGAAGCTGGTCGACTTTAATTTCAATCGGCAGACCATGACAATCCCAACCGGGCAGATAAGGGGCTTTAAAACCAAGCATTGACTTTGATTTGATGATGAAATCTTTAAGAATCTTATTCATCGCGGTTCCGAGATGAATATGGCCATTGGCGTAAGGAGGACCATCATGCAAAACAAAAGAAGGAGCATTGCGGCGGCGGGCCAGAATTTTTCGGTAGAGACCGATTTCCTCCCAATGTTTGAGTATTTCAGGTTCTCGCTGGGGAAGGCGAGCTTTCATTGGAAAATCGGTTCGAGGTAAGTTTAAAGTTTCTCTAATCCAATCGTTCTTAGCCATTGTCATCTCTCACTAAAAATTATTGAAGCTAAAGGGCTTTTCCGGAACACCCTTGTCTATTCTTATTCTTAATTCTTGTTTTTACTTAACCTTTATTATTATTGTTTCTTGGCTCTTTTATTATTTTTAACTCTTATTGTTCTAATTTTTTTCCTAGTTTTATTCTTCTATCTTATTACTCCTAATTTTGATCTTAATTTTATTTTGTCCTGGAAAACTTAAGTCAAATAAAATTCTCTGCCGTTCTTTCTTTACCAAAAATCTTCAAAATTTTTTCTATTATAAAATAAGTTATTGTATTTCTCCACCCTCAAATGTCAAATTTTAACCATCTCTCCGCTTGGCGCGATATTTGGGGCTAATCCTTCTCCCCCCTCCTCCAGGCAAGGGCTGGAAATCAATATCAACTGGTTAAATTAATGAATGTTTCTCGGTCCTGAGATTTGACGCCAGCGATGGTTAGAATTATAATCGATGAATAAAAATATGGATATTCCAGCTCTTGACCGACTAATACGCTTGGCGCTTGAGGAAGACCTGCCTCATGGGGATATAACTACTGATAATCTTATTCCTCCCGAATCAATAACCAGGGGAATTTTAGTAGCCAAGGAAAAGGGAATTATTGCCGGACTACCAGTCGCGGAACGAGTTTTTAAGATAGTCGATTCTTCCATCACCTTTTCCTCTCTTGTGCCAGAAGGAAGCCAAGTTAATCCTGGTCAACACTTAGCGGAAATCAAAGGCCCTTCCCGCGCTATTCTTAAAGGCGAAAGAACCGCCTTAAATTTTCTCCAACGTCTCTCGGGCATTGCCACCCAAACCCATCAGTTTGTAAAGGCGGTGGACGGAACCAAAACCCAAATTTTAGACACCAGAAAAACAACTCCCGGGCTTAGAATGTTAGAAAAATACGCGGTTCGCCAAGGCGGAGGAACTAACCATCGTTTCTCCCTCTCCGATATGGTGCTCATCAAAGACAACCATCTTCAAATTGTGGGTAGTATTCGCCAGGCTGTCCAGCAAGTTCGACGCCACATTGGCAATCAAGTTAAAGTCGAAGTCGAAGTCACCTCGCTGGCTGAAGCTCAAGAAGCTCTTGAGGCCGGCGCTGACTGGATAATGCTCGATAATATGAGCCTGGAGGAAATGCGGCCAGTGGTTGAAGATATCAAGGGTCAAGCCATCCTGGAGGCTTCGGGAAACATCACCATAGAGAGAGCACGGAAAATTGCCTCCATCGGGATCGATTACATCTCAGTTGGCCGCTTGACCCACTCGGTTAAAGCCCTAGATATAAGTCTGGAGTTTAGCGAAGCTAGTTAGGATCACTATGGTAAAGTTTAATTTTAAAGGCGAGCTAGAGAAGAAAGAACAACAAGAGAGCTCCCTCCCCCCTTCCCTTCTTGAGCTCAATTGGTTTTCATTTAGCTTAAAAAATATTTTATAACTGAAGAATTAATTTAATTTAATAAATATTATTGGCTAAAATAATAAAAATTAAAAAAAAAAATTAATCAACCTTCTAAAAGATGATTAATTACTAGATAAGTAGGTGGTTTGATTGATTAAGAGATAATAAATAAAGAAGAAAGAGTAAGGAATAATGAATGAAGTAATTGAAGCTGAAGTATTAATTATCGGATGTGGTATTGCCGGAGCAGCCGCTGCTTTGGAAGCCGCGAAAAAAGGGCGGAAAATCCTGATTGTTACTAAACATCCCCAGCCGACAGAATCAAATACATTTTACGCCCAGGGAGGAATAGTCTCTCTGGGACAAGACGATGACCCAGAACTCCTTAAAAGAGATATTATTGAAACAGGTGATGGAATTAATAATCCAACCGCAGTTCAAATTCTCGTTGAAGAAGGCAAGAAGCTCGTCGATCATATTTTAATTGAAGAACTCCAGGTTCCTTTTAGCCGAAGTTCTCCCGATGAACTTGACTATGCCCAAGAAGCGGGGCATTCCCGGCGCCGGATTCTACATGTCAAAGATGCAACCGGTCGTACCATAGAGGAGCGCTTTCTCCAGACTCTGCAACAGTTTAAAAATGTTACTCTCCTCCCCAATCATACGGCGGTCGACCTCTTAACTATCCCTCATCACTCCAAGGATCCCATTGCTCACTACCGAGAACCAGAATGCATAGGAGCCTATGTTCTCGATAATGCCACCAAAAAAGTAAAAATGGTGTTGGCTCCGGCCACCATTCTAGCTACAGGAGGATGTGGCCGGGTGTTTCTCTACACTTCTAATCCGGAAAATAGCATCGGTGACGGATATGCCATGGCCTCCCGGGCCGGAGCTCGCCTTGTCAATATGGAATACATTCAATTCCATCCCACTTCTCTCTTTCACCGCGACGTTGACGGATTTCTAATCTCAGAAACTTTACGAGGAGAAGGAGCCCGCCTGACAACCAAAGATGGGCAACTCTTCATGCATAAATACTCAGAAAAAGCTGAACTGGCTCCTCGCGATGAAGTAACTCGGGCCATTTACGAGGAGATGATCAATACCAACTCGAATTATGTTTATCTAGATTTAGCCTCTTACACTCAAGTTGACATTCCCAAAAGATTCCCCACCATCTATAAAACCTGTCTTCAGTACGGAATCGATATCACTCGCGAGCCCATCCCCGTGGTGCCTGCCGCTCATTATTGTTGTGGAGGGGTACTAGTTGATGACTGGGGTCGAACCACCTTGAAAAATTTATTTGCCGTGGGCGAAGTTTCCTGTACTGGTGTTCACGGAGCCAATCGTTTAGCTTCAACATCCCTTCTGGAAGGCTTAGTGTGGGGAACTAGAGCCTCTCGTTATATCAATGAACACTTTCCGGGTAAACTTCCCTATCAACCATCAGAAATTCACGAGTGGTATTATCCCCATGTCCAAGAAAGTATCGACCCGGCCTTGATTCACCAAGATTGGTTAACTATTCGCTCTACCATGTGGAATTACGCCGGAATTATTCGCACCAAGAAAAGACTAGAAAGGGCACAGGCTGATTTGAGTTACTTGGCCCACCGGATCCAAAAATTTTACCGAGAAGCAGAAATGGATCCCAAGATAGTAGGCTTGAAGCATGGTATTCAAGTAGCCATGCTAATTACTGCCGCCGCCCTCAATAATCCCCTAAGTCGAGGAGCCCACTACATCAGAAACTCTTCTTTTTAACCTGAAAGTTCTGACTTCTTCTTGAGGTTTGGTTAAATTTTTGGCAGCTCAACTATCAATACGAAGTTATCTCTGGATCAACTCAGGGCGTCTAATTGACAGAGTTTCCCTCCTTCCAGTATGATAGCTCGGCAGGAAAATAAAAACATTTTAGACTTTCTTGCCTTTTCCTTTAAATAATAAATAAGGCAAATAACAGAGAGATTCTTCAGGATAAAGGGATGAAACGTAAAACTATCTCCCTCGTCTTTTCTCTTTTACTTTCAGGAATTCTTCTTTTTTATCTTTTCAGCCGCATTGAATTTTCTCGTTTTCAACAAATTTTGACTTCCCTTTTTTGGCCCTTTCTTCTAGCTTACATAATCATTGCTTTTTTAGCTTCTCTTTTTCGAACTTGGCGATATCAGCTTTTACTTAAACCGCGAACCACTCGAACCCGTGATTTTCTTCTGGTCACCCTCATCCGCAACCTTTTCGTTGATCTCCTTCCTGCTCGTCTTGGGTCCCTGTCTTATGTTTACTTGACTAATCGCAGCCTTAGCTTCCCTTTTCAAGCCGCTGCTTCCTCGTTCTTACTGGCTTTTCTTTTCGATTTTTTAACTCTAACGCCCTTCTTAGTGATAGCCATTTTATGGGTTGGCCTGGAACAGACACCTCTGGCCAGCTCTTATTTGATACTAATCTCCGTTGTTTTTCTGGGAGTGGTCTTTTTTGTCTTTTCCCAATTGGCAAAAATCCTCCACATCTTAACTTTATTTTTTAGCCAAATCGAACAGAGCTCGAAAATCAGAAACCGGGCCAAACTTCACCAGGCTATTTTTGTGATCAGAGAAAAAATTGAAGCCACGGCCAAAGAATTAGACCGAACTAAAAATAACCACAACAGCTGGTGGATTTTTATCCTTTCGCTCATTATTCGAGCTCTAAAATACCTCTCCCTATATTTTCTGCTCTCGGCTTTGCTTCAACCCCAGCTATTCTCCTCTTTCAGCCTTAACTTTTGGACCACCATCTTGGCCATCACCGGAGCTGAGCTGACCTCTATCCTCCCTATTAAAGGAATAGCTGGATTCGGAACCTGGGAAGCTGCTTGGGCTCTCTCCTTAAATCTTATGGGCTATAACGCTGAGTTAGCCATAATTTCCGGCCTTGGACTTCACCTGATAACTAACCTATATGAATATTCATTGGGAATTCTGGCCATGCTCATCCTGGCCCTCCGCTCGAATCCAAGGATTCATTCCAACTAGTAAGCAATCCGGTGAATTAGCGGCCGATGGAAAAGCGCTTGTGATTCCCACCTCTTCTTGGATTTAATCAACCAAGAATTCTTGTTCCCAACCTCCTTAATTTTTCAATTTGCCAAAAAGGCTAGAAATAAGTTAGAATGGCTTTGCTGATTTTGAAAGCTTATTATTTATTTTTAGTTTACAATTAATGTAGTTTTATATATTTTGTCAATTGAATCAATTGTTTATTAGCTAGCAATTATTCACTTTAGATTTAAAATAACAGACCGGTCAAGAAATGGGGAAAGAAAAAAGAAGAAGGCAGAAGAAGCGAAAGGCAAGAGAGGTGGGTCTGTTTAACATTTACTGATAGATTAAAACTTAAAAATGATTAAGATTTAAACTTGGCAAATAAAATAAAAAATTAATAATAAAAAAAGGAAGAACAATGGCAACCAAAAAAATTTCTCGAGAATTAGATTCCCGGCGCAAAAAGTATATCAAGGAGTTGCTCTCCAAACCTAAGGAGGAATTATCTTTTTGTGTTTTAGGAGCCGGTCATGGGGGACTGGCCATGGCCGGACACCTGGGCATAATGGGCTACCGGGTAAACCTTTTTAACCGCAGCCGCCAAAAAATCCTCCCGGTCGCCCACCGGGGAGGCATTCGAGTCGAAGGAGCAGTGGAAGGTTTTGGTCCTATAGATATTGCCTCAACCCAGATTAAGGAATGCGTTAAAGATGTGGATATTCTCATGGTTGTTGTTCCCGCTAACGGTCACAGCAACATAGCCAAAATCTGCGCCCCATACCTTCGGGAAAACCAGATCGTTGTCTTAAATCCCGGGCGGACCGGTGGCTGTCTCGAGTTTCTGCAAGCCTTAAAGGAGGCTGGGCTGCAAAAATTCCCCTTTCTCTCTGAAGCACAAACTTTCATCTATGCTTCCCGGAGTATCGGCCCCGCCCAAGCTAAGATTTTCTCAATCAAAAATTCAGTGCCTCTAGCTACCCTGCCGGCCTATTGGATACCGGGAATAGTTAAAGTCCTCAAAAGAGTTTTCCCCCAATTTGTTCCCGGTGATAACATTTTCAAGACCTCCCTCAATAACATTGGAGCCATCTTTCACCCCGCTTTAACCGTGCTCAACGCCGCTTGGATCGAAGAAACTCACGGTGATTTTGAGTACTACATTCAAGGGGCCTCTCCCTCGGTGGCCAAAGTGCTAAAAAAACTGGATAAGGAACGTTTGGAAATTGGCACGGCCCTCGGGATAAGGACCATGAGTGCTAAGAACTGGCTTTACACTGCTTACAGTGCTACCGGCAAAGATCTACGGGAAGCTATTCTCAGTAATCCTGGTTACCTAGGGATAAAAGCTCCGGATAGGCTCCATCACCGCTACATCGATGAAGATGTTCCCATGAGTCTTGTTCCTTTAGCTTCTTTAGCCGAGATTCTTAAGGTGGAAGTTCCAACTATTAAAGCCATTATTCACCTGGCTTCCATCATGAGAGATCGCAATTTTTGGCAAGAGGGCCGAACAGTAGAAAAACTAGGCCTCAAAGGCATGTCTATTCGCGATATCCGCCTCCTCGCCGAAGTCGGCGAAATTTAATTAAGGTTAGGCTCCCTGGTTGGCTCCAATGGGCATTTTCATTATAGCGGATCGTCAGGCAAGGATCGGGCCATACCATCTAATTGACATTAAATAAGTTAGCCTCTTTTCACCCCCTAAATAAGAGCCTTAGACACGATTTTCGGCCCCAAAAATCGCATCTAAAAACTTTTAATCCTTTTTGCTTAGGCTTTTTAGACTCATTATCCTTGCAGATCCACCCCCTCCAATATTTATCAAAAGCATTTTTCTAACTCATATTTCCTTGGTAATTGGGGAATTATCAAGGTGATGCCACCTCTAATATTTGCTTCTTCTTTTATTGGACAAAGAAACGTGCTAAAAATATAAAGGTGCTAAGAA
>DQWD01000183.1 GCA_011042725.1 Candidatus Aminicenantota bacterium
AAACTGCTGTTCTTTCTGTGTTTTTCCGAAGGTAACGAAGATAGATATCGTGGATCATCGTTGTGGTCGGGGAAAGAAGATAATTCATCCCTGTGGAAATAACCACCGCGGTGGCTGCTCCGAGCAAGAGAATTCCCACGGGCATGAAAATCATTCTTTTGGCGGCTTGAATAATGACGGCGGCTGGTTCCATCAATCCGCTCTGAAGTTCGTTCCAGAAGTGAGCGGCTGCAAAAACAGCAATGACCACGGCTACTGTTTCGATGATGATAGTTCCCACCACCCACAATCCGGCTGCTTTACGGGCTTCTTTTGGGTTGCGGGCAGCGTAGAATTTCTGGTACATGCTCTGGACCCCCAGAAGAAGGAGAAGGGTCGATAAACCGATGGCCGGAATTTTTAGATAGGGGTTTCCGCCAAATTCCTGGCTAAAAACTTGAAAGTGAGAGGGTGGCAAGATGGCTTTAATCTTGTGCCATCCCCCGGCAGCGATGATAACTAGAGGAGTAGAAAGGATGGTTGAAGTTAAGATGATAATTCCATTGGGAAGATCAGTGTTGGCCACAGCAATCATCCCGCCAATGGCGGTGAAAATGGTTACAAAAAGGAAAGCTATGAATGTTCCTTGGGCATTAGAAATTTGGCCATCGCTGATAGTGTTAAGAATATATCCCCCGGCCTTGAATTGGTAACTGACGATAACGGTGAAACTGATGATTATAGCTATTGCTCCTACAATGCGAGCCAGGCTTCCATAGCGTACTTCGAGGATATCGCCAACCGTATACTGTCCGAAGGTTCTAATTTTAGCAGCCAGGAAATAAATAATGATGATCCCGATCCAGGCTCCTGCCGGCAACCAAAGAGCACTCCAGCCAGCTTTAGCCGCAAATTCAGCGCCCGCGATGAATGTTCCACTGCCGATCCAGGTGCAGATGAGAGTAAAAACCATTTTTGTTACTGAAATTTTCCGACCGGCGAGCATCATATCTTCCCGGTCTTTAACCTGTCGTGATTTCCAGAAGTTAATGAAGGTAAGAAAGCCGAGATAACAGAGAATGAGGATGATATAGATGTTCATCAATCACTCCTTGCTTTATATTTTTTGGTGGTCATGATGTTCATTGAGATAGTAAATGATGATAAAACATAATTTACTCTTTATGAGTTAGGTTATTACTTTGTAGCGAATTTTTAAGGGAAAAGCAATTAATTTTTTAGTTCTCTTCCATCTTGGCGAAAAAGAAATTAATGGGTTAAGAAGGTTCAGGTCGCCGATATTTGATATTCTTCTCCTTTGAGAATACACGCTGGTTTATTTTTACTAATTATATTTAATGATATAAGCAATACTTATTCGCTACTTTGATCAACAGGGAAGGTCAGGGAATTAAATCCGCAAGAGTGAGCAACTTCAGGAGGCAGAATGGTGACTGGTACCTTATTTTGGCCGGGAGCATCTCCAAGACAACCGGCTAATATAAGGCCGGTCACCTCTTTTCCAAGCCCCAGAAGAGAAATGAACAAGAAATAAGTTGTCGAACTTCATGTCTTTTCGCTCATCCCATATTTATTATGCAACCTAAGGGCTATTACCCATGCTGTCGCGGTTTTGCAGATAATTCCGCCAGTTAAAAATAACTTGAAAAAAGAGAAGGAGAAATGGCATTATTTTGAACGAGGAAAAGTGTTGGGAGTTAGTCTTTCTTGACAGGCTCAGGAGGAGAAGGTAGCATGTTAGGTTATAATTTCGATAGAAAAAATAAAATAATAAGCAGGAAGTGGCCTTCACTTTTTCATTAATTTCAGGGTTGATTAAACCCTTTTAAAGGTGATTTTTATGTTTGTCTGGCTTTTTCATCGAATTACAGGGCTTCTTCTTATCGGTCTTCTTTCTCTTAAATTTTTAACTTCTTTTTTCTTGATGACTAAAGACCAAAAACCTGATTGGGCACTAGTTCTTCATACCAATCCACTTTCTGATAGTTTGCTCATCATTGCTGGAGTATTTCATGCTTTTTACGGCTTGCGAACGGTTATTATTGACTTGGGGGCAAAAAAGGAGAAATTGCTTTTCTGGATTTTTACTATTCTGGCTGCTTTAGTCAGTGGAGCTCTTCTTTTGATTTATTTTACCCGGAACTATTGAGATGATTGTTGACCATGACTTGGTTATTGTCGGCGGCGGTCTAGCTGGGTTGGCGGCGGCTCTTAAAGCTGCTCCTGATTTAGATGTAGTGGTTATTTCCAAGGTTCATCCCCTGCGTTCTCATTCAGTGGCGGCTCAAGGAGGGATAAATGCAGCTTTGGGCAATCATCCCGAGGGGAAGGATGATAGTTGGGAAAAGCATGCTTTTGACACTGTTAAAGGCAGTGATTACTTGTCCGACCAGACGGCAGCCGAGTTGATGTGTCAGCGGGCTATTCCTGTTCTCTATGAGTTGGAACATCTGGGGGTTCCCTTTAGTCGCTTTCCCGGTGGGGTAATTGCCCAACGCCCTTTTGGAGGGGCTGGTTTTCCTCGAACCTGTTATGCCGCTGACCGGACAGGCTTGGTTATCCTCCATACACTTTACGAACAGGCACTGCGGCGAAAAGTACGTTTTTATGAAGAGTGGTTAGTCACCAATTTGGTGGTCCGCGAGGGGCGATGTTATGGACTGCTGGCTTATGATTTACATTCCGGCGAGATAATTTCTATTCGAGCCAAGGCGGTCATTTTTGCCACTGGTGGTTATGGACGGGTTTACCAAAAATCAACCAATGCTTTGATTAATCTTGGCAGTGGGATTGGCATGGCTTTCCGCGCCGGCGTTCCCCTCAAGGACATGGAATTTGTTCAATTTCATCCTACCTCGCTTTTAGGAAAAAATATTTTAATTACCGAAGGAGCTCGGGGAGAAGGTGGTTACCTGATTAACAACCAGGGAAAAAGATTTATGGCCGATTACGCTCCCTCGACCATGGAACTGGCTCCCCGGGATATTGTAGCCCGGGCCATCCAGACCGAAATAAATGAAGGCCGGGGATTTGAAGGAGAATATGTTTATCTTGATTTGCGCCATCTAGGAAAAGAGAAAATCATCAAGCGTTTGCCGGGAATTAGAGAAATTTGTCTTTATTTTGGGGGGCTTGATCCGATTGAAGAGCCGATCCCTATCCAACCCGCTCAGCATTATTCCATGGGTGGGATTGATGTTGATGAGAATTGTGCCAGCCCTATTGAAGGTTTCTATGCGGCCGGCGAATGTTCTTGCGTGAGCGT
This sequence comes from Candidatus Aminicenantota bacterium, assembly GCA_011042725.1. Taxonomy (GTDB): domain Bacteria; phylum Acidobacteriota; class Aminicenantia; order Aminicenantales; family Aminicenantaceae; genus JdFR-80. The sequence goes on from DQWD01000183.1 coordinate 3,266, forward strand.
TCATGGGGCTAATCGTTTGGGAGGCAATTCAATGCTGGAGACGGTTGTTTTTGGTCAAATAGCTGGAAGGTTTGCTTCTGAATATATTAAAGATATTAAAGGGAGTCAGAGTGACGAAAAAGCTTTGGGTTATATCCAGGATGAAGCAGCTCGTCTCCAAAGCAAAGTAAACCAGTGGTTAAAGAATAAATCGAAAAGAAATGTCTATCACCTTTTTCATCGGTTAAGGCATTTAATGATGGATAAAGTCGGTATTTTCCGGGAGAAGAAGAAGCTGGCCGAAGCTTTGGAAGAGATCAGAGAAATTCGCCATGAGTACCGACATCTTTCCCTTTGGAGTGATTGTCTTCATTATTGCCAGGAATTTATCACGATGATGGAATTTGAATCAATGTTGGATATTGCGGAAGTGATTACGATGGGAGCTTTAGCTAGGGAAGAAACGCGTGGCTCTCATTATCGAACCGATTTTCCTACTCGAGATGACCAGCACTGGTTGAAGCACACCATTGCTAGGTATAACGATGGGCGTCCCCAGTTAACCTATCGGGAAGTTAAAATTACTCGTTATGAGCCTCAGGAGAGAAAATACTAATGGGAAAGTACGTTTTTCGAATCTTGCGTTTTGATCCTCAAAAAGACAAGACTCCTTATTTTCAGGAATTTGAGTATGAGTCATCTCCCAAAGATGCTGTGCTCGATGCTTTGCTTAATATTCGTGAGAACCTCGACCCTACCCTTTCCTTCCGCCATAGTTGCCGAGAGGCGGTCTGTGGGTCGTGTGGAATGGTTATTAATGGCCGAATTACTTTAGCTTGTCGGACAATTCTGGAATCACTAAAAGACAAGTTAGTGATCATCGAACCACTGCCTAATCTGGAGATACAGAAAGATTTAATGGTCGATTTAACTCCTTTTTGGCAGGCCTTGAGAGAAGTTGAGCCTTATCTTCAGCCGGCCGAATCTCATCCACCCAAAGGATATCGGATTGATGCAAAGCAAATGGAAAAAATCTATCAGTTTATCAACTGTATTCTTTGCGGGTGTTGTTACAGCGCTTGTCCGGTGGTCGCCCGGGGTCAAGGGTATTTTGGCCCGGCTGCCTTAGCCAAGCTTTATCGTTTTGTCCGGGATCCGCGGGATCTTCGCCCTTTTTCCCAGTGGGAAAAAATAGATAAGCCGCAAGGAATCTGGGGATGCGACACTGTCTTCCGTTGTCATGATGTTTGCCCTAAAGATGTGCGCCCGGCGGATGGGATAGAAGGACTACGCCGAAAATTAATTGTTGAAAAATTAAAAAAAGTGTTTCGAAGGAAGCCAAAATGAAATTCAAAGATTCCCTCATCTCCCGGCGAAAGTTTCTAAATGGTGTGCTTGGGGGGTGGTTGGCTGCTCTTGGAGCAACCATTATTCAGCCGGTAATCAAATTTATATTTCCTCCTTATCAGGAGCCTGAGGAAGTAATTCTCCCGGCCGCTGAGTATCAATTGAATCAACCGAATTCATTTAAAGTTTTTCGTTGGGGGAATAAGCCCGGAATTCTCAAACGTAACGACGATGGCAGCTTGACGGCTTTTGTCGCCGTTTGTACTCACCTCGATTGTAATGTTACTTATCTTCCGGAGCAGCGAAAATTTTATTGTGCTTGTCATGATGGGTGGTATGATGAACAAGGACGTAATATCGCCGGGCCGCCTCCCCAGCCCCTGCGAACATTAGAAATTATTGAGGAAGGGGAGAATATAATTCTTCGGAAAAGGGAAAAAAGTGCCTAAACAAAATTGGAAAGAGTGGTGGGAGGAAAGGTTAGGCCTGGAATCAATTTTTTCTTTTCTTCGTCACAAGGAAGTTCCTCGTCATAAACATACTCTTTGGTATTACACCGGGAGCGCCATCCTGGTGTTTTTTGTAATTCAAGTTCTAACCGGTTTTCTGCTTCTTCTCTACTATAAACCTACTCTGGATGAGGCCCATCAGAGTATTCAGCGCCTTATCAGCGAGGTGCCTTACGGTTGGTTAATCCGCTCGATTCATCATTGGTCAGCAACGATGATGATTGCCTTTGTTTTCATTCACCTGATGAGTATTTGGTTGCTTAAATCTTACCGAAAACCCAGGGAGTTGACCTGGATGAGTGGTGTTTTTCTACTATTTATTACCCTAGGTTTTGGCTTTACGGGGTATTTATTGCCTTGGGATGAACTCTCTTTAGCCGCTACGAAGGTGGGCACGGATATCCCCCGTGCCATTCCTCTTGTCGGACCTTGGATTTCCGAGTTGTTACGAGGGGGAGCAGATGTTACCGGGGAGACTTTGACTCGATTTTTTGGCCTTCACGTGAGTATTTTGCCCATGCTCATTATTTTTCTCCTTGGCTTTCATCTTTACTTGGTCCAAAAACAGGGGATGAGTGTTCCTTTCCAAGGTGAGCTAAAAAAAGAGAAGCTTCCCTACCATTCTTTTTGGCCCAATTTCGTCCTCCGGGAATCAATCTTTTGGCTGATTCTCTTTGGGATTTTAATCACCATCAGCGTTTTCTTTCCTCGTGGGCTGGGGAACCCAGCTGATCTCCTGGCTCCTACTCCCCCTGGAATTAAGCCTGAATGGTATTTTCTTTTTATCTTTCAAACTTTGAAATTATTTCCAGCTACTATTTTGGGTATTTCGGGTGAAACCTTCGCCATACTTTTTATTTTAGCTGGAGTTATTCTCTTTTTCTTTTTGCCGGTGATTGATAATCGACCAACCGGAAGGAAAGGGCAGATTATTACGTGGGCAGGAGTCACTTTGATTATTTATGCCTTGGTGATGAGCATTTGGAGTTTATTATGAGACGTTTCTATATCAAAAAGATAATTAGCTCAGGGGTAATTTTGGCGGTGCTTATCTTTTGTGGCTCTTCTTTTCTTCTTGGAACTTCACCCCAGAGCCAGCTTCCGAAAGTAAAAGAATCTCCAGAGAAAATTCAGCCTGAAGAAATATCTGCCGGCCCACGGAATATCAAAGAGAAGACCGCTGTGTTTGTTTTTTTAGGATGGTTGTGGCTTTCTATATTAGTCTTAATTTATTTCTTGCAGCAGAAAATAAAGGAAGTTGACCGACTCCAAGCGATGAAATTTTTTGAGGCTGAAAGAAAATTCAAGGTAAATCATAGGCGATGATATGGAACCAGAGAAGAAAAGAATTGACCCTTATGTTACTTGGGTGGCCAATTATTGCAAGCATTGTTTTATCTGTATTAATATTTGCCCTGTGGATAACCTTTTCTTTGGCGATGACGAAATGGCCAGCCAACAGAAGTGCATTCAGTGTCTATTATGTATGAAATACTGCCCGGATTTTGCCCTGGAAGTTAAATCCAAAAAAGAAACCTCTCTCGCGAAAAGATCATCTCCCGATCAGGAAGATTCCGGAGTAGCTCTACCAAGTGGGAAAAAAGGGGGCAGGCTCCAACCATAGAAAAGGCTTAAGGATAAGAAATGAAACAGCTAATTATGGGTAATGAAGCCGTTGCTCGAGGAGCATTGCGGGCAGGATTGGGGTTCTTTGCTGCTTATCCTATTACTCCCGCTTCCGAGATAATGCATTATTTAGCCGAAAAAGAGGGAGAAATAGAGTTTGTCCACGCTGAAGATGAAATCGCCTCGATTCATATGGCTATCGGGGCCAGCTTGGCGGGTTTAAAAGCAATGACCAGTACTTCTGGGCCAGGGATGTCCCTTAAACAAGAAGGAATTGGGCTGGCCCAGATGATGGAAGTGCCCCTGGTGGTGGTGGATGTTCAACGAGTTGGCCCCAGTACGGGTATGCCTACTTTGCCTTCCCAAGGAGACGTGCTCCAAGCGAAACATGGAAGTCATGGCGATTATTTGGCGCTGGTTTTTTATCCCGCCTCGGTTGAAGAATGCTATCGTTATACTATTGAGGCTTTTAATGCTGCTGAAGAATCGCGGAGTCCGGTCATCCTTCTTCTGGATGGATTTTTGGCTCATTTGAGCGAAACAGTTGATCTGAGGAGAATAAGATTTTCCCTTAAAAAGAGATCTTTAGCTCCTTTAGGAACTGGAAATCGCCATTTTACCGGCCTTCTGTCCAAAGAGGGAATTCCGAACACGGATGATAGCCAATACTACCGCCAATGGTATGCTCGAGTTAAGAATAAAATGTTATCAGTGGCTGATAAATATGCTTTCTATGAATATTGGAAAAATCCGCAGGCCACAACTCTTCTTATTGCTTTTGGCATCACTGCTCGGGTCATCCGGCCTTTAAAAGATAGATATGCTATTTTCCGGCCTATTCGTCTTTTTCCGGTTCTGGCCGGCCCCCTGAAGGAAATTGCTGCTCCTTACCAGCGAGTAGTAGTGGTGGAAATGAGTGATGGCCAATACGCTGGGGAGGTTCAGCGAGTTCTCCAACGGGAAGTGATCAGCTTGCCTGTGCTAGGAGGGGAAATTCATCTTCAGGAAATCAAAGAGGCCTTGAATGCAATATAAAGATTTTGTTAAATGGAGCAGATGGCCGACTACTTGGTGCGGGGGGTGTGCCATCGGGATTGTTTTTAAACAAGTAATTTTTAGTTTAGAGAGGATGGGACTTGCCCAGAACGAGCTGACGGTGGTTTCGGGAATTGGCTGTAGTGGTCGGGCCGCCGGCTATTTCAATGTCGACTCAGTTCATGTAACTCATGGCCGGGCTTTACCCGTGGCGGAAGGGATTAAAAGAGGAAATCCCCACTTGAAGGTGTTGGTTTTTAGTGGAGATGGAGACTTAGTGGGCATTGGAGGTAATCATCTTATTCATACTGCTCGTCGCAATGTAGATTTAACTGTTATTTGTATTAATAATCAAACTTACGGAATGACCGGTGGTCAGATGGCTCCGACCACCTTAAAAGGAACGAAAACTCTAACCAGTCCCCATGGCAATCGTTACCATCCTCTTAATATTCAAGGATTGATAACTTCTAATCATAATTATTTTTATGCCCGGAGCTCGGCTTATCATATTAATCATCTTCAGAAAGTTATCCGAGAAGCATTTGCTTGGCCTGGCTTTGCTTTTATTGAAGTCGTAGCCTACTGTATCGAAAATTTTGGACGCCGGCTGGGTTACCGATTTGGTTATGAAATGCTTCTGAAAATTAAAGGTATTTATAAAATTAACCGCTCGCCTAAGGAACGGCTAAAAGAAAATGAATTAGGGGTTTTAATAAAATGAAAATCCGGCAAGCTAGATTGGCTGAGTGTCAATCCGTTAATCGGTTGATGGAAATGCTCATCGATGAAATCTATGTTCACGAGCCGGCGAAAGTTCGAGAGACGTTAAAGGCCAATTTCACTGCTGAGGCCTTGCAAGAGTTATGTCAGGAGGAACAGGCCTTATTGTTTGTGGTTGAGGAAAAGAGCGAAATCATTGCCTTTCTTTTTGGTTGGTTTTTTCATAATGTGTTTACCATTTACTGGATTTATACCTTGAAGAAATATCGAGGACAGGGCATAGTCAAAAGACTCCTTTCTTATGTCGAAGAGGAATTGATCAAGAAGGGTTGCTACAAGATCGAGATGTATGTCTATGCTGAACACAACCGTTTCCTCAATTTTTGCTCCAAGTTTGGTTTTCAAAAGGGAGTTCTGCTGCGGAAAAATATGTTCGGAATAAAAATTCGTCACCTCTATAAATATGTTGGGAATTACCAGCAGGCCCAAAAGGAGAAAAGGATCAAGATTATGGGAGAAGCTGGCCAGGGAGTGAAACTTCTTTCTTTTACTTTGGCCTCCATCCTTGCCCAACTAGGCCACGAAGTTTCCCTAAATTTGGAATATGATTCAGCGGTACGCAGCGGCAAAATAAGCGCTGATTTGATTTACTCCGATGAAAAAATAGAGAATCCTATTATTGATGAAGCGGATATTCTAATTAAATTTACCCGGACCCGGGAGTGGTTTCCAGCCCGAAGTCTGGTTATTGATGAGAGTATAGGTGAACCTGGACCCATGACCTGTGAAATTCAGAGCAAGAAAGGAACTTATTACGGTTTTCATAATGTGGCCATAACCAAGTTTGGCCATAAGATGTTCATCAATATGATTGCTTTGGGGAGAATTCTCCGGCACATTGGGATCAACATTATGATTATCAATATTAAAGATTTGTTGCCGCCTAAATCTCTGGAAAAAAACCTGGCCGCCATCAAGTACGGTTTTAATTATCGAGATGCTGTCTAGGCTTTTAAATAAAGGCTTTCCCTTATATTTGCTGGGCTGCTTGTTGTTTCTTTTCCCAGAGTTGTCTAACCTGGTAAACAAAAGCTTCTAAACGAGATTCTTCGGAGGGGTCTTCTTTACCCTTAAAGATAAGAGTGGGAATGGGGATATTCTGAAAGTCGCGGCGTATTTTTTGGGCGATGGCTCCGGAGACCGTGCCGAGTAGGCAATTGAAACAAATACTGGAAGCTCGAACTAATTCTGATTCCATAAAAACGGTACAACGTGAACCGAGGTCGTAAGGATGAGTAGATTTACTAGCAACGGTGGCAAATTCCTCTTTAATGTTTAAGCCGAATGGCTCCGCTTGTTCTTCCAGGAAAGATCCTGTTCCAGCCGCACAAATTTTATTCATTGTGAAGTCTTTAATTCGACCATGATCAACAGCGATATATTTGGAATCCTGGCCTCCAATCTCGAAAATGGTATCGACTTGGGGAAAGAAGGGAAGTGTCCCTTGGAGTTGAGCAGTAATTTCGTTCCGGATTACATCGGCCTGGAGAAGACGCCCGGCTAAGTGACGTCCGCTGCCAGTTGTGCCAATCCCGACAATTTTTAATTGGTCGCCATATTTGGTTTGAATAATCTGCCAACCCCGGCGGAGAGCCTGTAGAGGCTGTCCTTGGGTGGCGAGGTAAATCCCGGTAATAAGTTTTCCCTCTCGCTCAACAAGAGCAAAGTTCGTGCTCACTGAACCAACATCAATTCCGAGATAAGCCTTGATTTGCCTTGTCAAGCGAGGGGTGGGTTCTTCTTGAGGAGTTTGAGGAAGGGGAACCAGGGAAGGAAAGCTGGAAGTCGGTTCTTTTTTGTCGGGTTTGTTAAGTGTCACTGACTTTTGGAAATTAAAGAGAGAAAGAGGTTTGGCTTTTTGGCTGGCGGCGCGAGCCGCCCCAATGGCGGCCACTAACTCGGGAGAAGGAGGAATGAGTAGTTTGGAAGAAGGAAGGTGAAGGAGTTCTTTGAAGGCTCGGATTAAACCCTGGTTTCGAGCCGTTCCTCCACCAAAAACAATCGGAGGTTTGAGCTCTTTTCCCTTGAGAAGGGTGGCTAGATAATTCCGAACTAATCCCTGGCAAACACCAAAGGCGATTTCATCTGGGGGTATTCCCTTTTGTTGGAGATGAATCATATCTGACTTTGCAAAAACACTGCATCTTCCCGCGATAGAGGCACCTTTGGAGGCTTGGCTAGCTAAAGTGGAAAATTCTTCGATGGAAAGCTTAAGACGTCCGGCTTGCTGGGAAAGAAAAGAGCCAGAGCCGGCGGCGCATTGGTCATTAAGAGCAAAATCGATAATTTCTGGTGTTGAGGAGGGGTCGGTTGAGGCTGTTTTCTGAATCCAGCGGGAATTAGTTGCCCCGATCTCAACGATACTTTCGGCTTAGGGAAAAAGTTGATGGGCTCCTAGAACAAGGGCCACGATTTCGTTGAGGCTCTCGATTTCAGCCGGCCAGTCAAAGAGGTGACGTCCGACTCCAGTAATCCCGATGGCTACCCGAGAGAGGGAGGAGGGGGAAAGTTGGCTAGTTGAAATCATCTGGAAAAGGTTGCTGAGAGCTTCCTGGTAATCGCCCCTGGTTAAGACAATAAAACTTTGTTTTATTTTGAATTTCTCATCGACCAGCACCGCTTTGCCAGCAAAACTTCCTAAATCGAGCCCAAGAAACATGATAAATAAACTCAAAAATAAAAATAAAGACTCAAGAATAAGAATAAAGAGAAGAAAAAAGCAAATGTTATATTAACAAAATTATTTTTTCTTTTAAAGAGCGCTTTGATGTTTTTTATTTTTTTGATTATATTTTAATTACATAATCAGGATGATTGAGTGTTTCACCGGCCAAGGGATTATTTTTCAACTTTGATTAAGGTTTAATTAAATTGCTATTTTTTCAATAATTAGGTTTTTAAGCTAATCAAACCAAGGAGGTTTCCATGACTGCGTTTATCCCCGGCAAAAACCGACTCCAAAAAGTAATTTGGTTGTTAATTTTAGGCAGTTTGGGGATGAGCTTGCTTTCTTTAACCTGGGCTCAAGAACGAACCCCGGTGACCAAAGCTAATTATAAATTAGCCGAACGCTTTTCCCGGCCAAGATGAAAAAGATGGTTTTTTCGACGACTGTTTCTCCCCACTGGCTTAAAAGAACAACCCGCTTTTGGTACGAATACGAAACTAGTGAGGGAAAGAGATATTATTTGGTTGATCCAGCCAAAAGAAGTAAGAAAGAGCTGTTTGATCCCGTCAAACTGGCGGCGGAATTGACGAAAATTGTTAAAGATCCCTTTGATGCTCAACACTTACCCCTTAAAAATTTAAAGTTTACAGAGGATGAAACGAAAATTCGGTTTGAAGTGGAGAGTTCGCAAGAGGAGGAGATAAAGGAAGAGATTGAAGAGGAAAGAGAGGAGGAACAACAAGAGCAACGGGAAGAAAAAATCCCTCCCTCCAAGAAGAAAAAAAAGAAAATATTTTACTTTGAATATAACCTGGTGACGGGAAAATTAATTCATCTTAAAGATTACCAAAGGCCCCCGGAAAGACCCAAGTGGGCCTCTCTTTCACCCGATGGCCGATGGGTTGTTTTTGCTCGTCATCATAATCTTTACCTGATGGATAAGGAAAATTACCAAAAATATTTGAAAAACCCTAAAGATAAGACGATTGAGGAAATTCAACTGACAACTGATGGCGAAGAGTACTATAGCTATGCCCGGCGGGAACGGGGAGTTTCTGACCAGGAAAGAGAAAAAAACAAAGACAAACGTCAACCGGTGAATATTATTTGGGCCAAGGATTCCTCGAAATTGGCAATGATTCGTTCTGATGAAAGAAAAGTAAAAGATTTATGGGTCATCAACTCGCTCTCCAAACCCCGGCCAACTTTGGAAACTTATAAATATTCAATGCCAGGAGAAGAGAACCTTCCTCAACGAGAGATTCTCATCTTTGATGTTCTCCAAAGAAAAAAGGTCAAAGTTAAAGCTGAAAAATTTAAAGATCAGTATCTATCCATTCAACGGGCCAGACGACTAGCTTCATCCCGGGATGATGAGTACGTCCCCAGTCTTTGGGTGTCTGAAACTTCAGATAAACTCTATTTTACGCGAACCAGTCGCGATCTTCATCGAGTTGATCTTTGTGTCGCTGATA
>DQWD01000050.1 GCA_011042725.1 Candidatus Aminicenantota bacterium
TGCAAGAGTGGCCACATTCCTAACGAATAAGTACGAAAATAAAACAAATATAGTCCTGATGAAGTCTAACTGGTGGATTAATATTAAAAGTGACCAATTTTACCTTGACTTGCTTCATATCTTAATCAGCCATGAGCGTGGTCAGACGTATGAAGAATTAATTAGAATTGTGATTCATATGATTAATTCTAGTTAAAGGCATGCCGATAAACACCAACATTATCATGCTCATCCACCACTTTGATGGTCAATAGCCCATCAGAATCAAGAGGAATGGTCACCTGAACTTTAAAACTTTCTCTTTGGGAATCACAAATCCCATCCACAGGAACCAGAAGACGCCAATCCTCAGGTCGGAGTAAAATCTTCACTTCTTTTATCGCTGAAAAAGCATCTTCCACATTAAAAGAAAGCGAAAGCTTTTTTCCTTTGATCACAGGTTGAAAATTTTTGATCACCGGCAAAGAATTATCAATCACTAGTGGATATAACTCTTTTTCTGCCTGTTTTTCCTGCCCGACAGGATTTGATGGCCAATCAGAGGCAACTAATTTCAGGGCATAAACTCCATCGGGAAAGGTATTTGTTTCCAGAACAAAAACTTCTTCTGGCCAATCCCGGCGGATTAATCTCCATTTGGATTCTCCTGCCTCTTTGATGAAAATCGAATAAACCAAACTATCTTCATTTTCATCGCTGGCCTGCCAAACGATCGTTCGATATCCTTTTTTAATCACCTTCTTGGCCAGCAAAGTAGATTTTAGTTGCTTATCTCTATCTTTCTTTTTGTGGTCTAAATCCTTTTCTTCCAAACCCCAAATGGGTCTTTCTGAATCTAGGGGTTTCTCCAGAACCACATTGGGAGGAAGGAGCTGGAGGGAGGTAAGAAGAGGGGCAATATTTGCTTGAAGATAAACGAGGGAAATTAAGCTAACCTCCGGAGAGAGACGGCCAGAAGGAGATTGAAAGAGCACTTTAAATTGAATAAATCTTCCTGGCGGGCTTAAAACCTGTTCGGCGGGACCCCGTCGATAAGGCGGAGACCAGTCACTCCACGTGGAATTTACCTCGAACGAATTCCCACTTCTTGTTTGGAGTTGAAGAGTGTTCCCTTCGGGGATCTTGGCTTCCCAACGCAACCTTCCCCAAGAAGACAAAATTCGAGCATCGAAAACCTGGCTTAAATATTCCCCTGATGATCTTAATTCCGGATGGACAAGGCTCAAGCGGGCCGGATTGTTGGCTAAAAGGAAAATCTTCCCTTTTCCGGGGACCAAAAGATAAATCTGCTCCGAATCTTTCTGAAACAAAAGAGTAAGATTTTTATTGAAATCAACAGAGTAAAGGCGGCCTTTATTCCCTGTCCCGAAAATAATAGATCCGTTGGCCTCGTCTAGATAAATGGAATAGATTAATTCTTCTTCTGAAGACCAGAGTCTTTCGGCTAAGCCTGAGGGAGCAATACGGTAGAGAGCACTAGGATGTTTGGTTAAAGATGGAGAAGTAGATTTTTTGGGACTGGAAGATGAAACTGATGAAGGGCTTACGGTAATTTCAATGTTTTGACTAGAGGTAGTAGGCAAAAAAGGGAAAGCAACTTTATTTTTTGACTTAACCAAAACTCCACTTGCCGCCGCAAATATATTCCCTTGGCGGTCAACGACCAAACTTTTTATTTCCTCGTAAGAGCTTTCATAAATTAATTCGGCCTTCCCTTGAATGTCGAGGCTATAAACAGAACCTCCTCCCCCACTTCCCGCAAAAATTTTATTACTGGAAGTCAACTCTAAGCAAAGAATATGATTTTCCTGAGCTTCAAAAATTTGTCTCCCTTCTCCCCGGGGAGAAATAGCGTAAATCCCGCCGCTTTCCCCAACGGCGGCCAAAAGTGTACCGTCTGAAGTGAACTCTAAATCCCAGATATATTTCTCTTGAGGATTAAAAAATTCTTCCCCTTTTTCTTTGGCGGTTATCTTGTATATTTTTCCATTGGGCGATGACCCAAGGTAAATATTCCCTCTCTCATCCTGGGCTAGACAATAAATATCCATCTCCGGAACTTGATAATAAAGCTCTATCTTTCCCGACGGATCCCGACGATATAATTTTCCACTATGTCCTGTCCCCAGAAATAGCGACCCATCACGAGCAATCAGCAGGGAGAGATAAAATTCTTCATCTGGTCCCTCTAAAAAATCTTCCTGAGGAGCAAGCCTTAATTGTCCCTCAGCAGAGATAGAAACCCCTTTGAATTCACCATGGATAAAATCTTTTAAGGTTCTTAATTCCCATTTTTTGGGAGTTACCGCCAAAATAAGCTGACTACCAATAAAAAAAATCGTCAAAAAAATAACCACGTGGTTTCTTTTCATCTTTTTTTCCTTACTTAATTTTGATGGGGATAATCGCCGCCCCTTTGAAGACATAAGGTACAGGGTACTGGTATTCCCCCAAAGTTGATCTTTCCAGTTGGATAGGCACAGACATGGCTGCCCGGGGTGAAGTGAACATCATTTTCATCGTGGGGGGTAGATTGGGTAACTCTTCTCCTTTTAAAAATAACCCTGGTTTAGAAGCCACAATTCGGAAATAAATCCGATTATTCTTTCTCAAATTACTTAGAACTCGAATCAAGTGATTTAAGTTTCGCGGTATGAAACCGGTTGTCCGATACTGACTAAGCTCGATTTGCTGCATCGATAGAGCATCAGCAACAATAAGGTAAAATTCAGAACCAGAAGGAAGAGGAGGAGCCACTAATCCCACTTCTTGGCGAACAGATAGCCCTCGAAAATTACGAGTATAAACTTTAACCAGGATTCGTTCTCCCGGCAACACATCATATTTGTCTAACCATACTTTTTCTAAATAAGAATATTTCACCTGTTCTGAAGCCCGAATCATTAAATCTATTTTATGAATATCTAAATCCTTAAACTCATTATTAGTCAGAAAATAAACAACAGACGTCAAAAGGCCAGAAAGATTCGTTATGGAAGCATCGAAGTTTCCAGCAAACAAATCCTCCAGCTTAATATCTCGTCCATTTTCTAGATAGATATTGCCTCTCATCTCTAGGGACAAATCTCCCACTGCTCGCTCTTCGGCCGACAGCAAACTTAAGAGGGAAACATTAAGGTAGAGAGGAGTCAAGATTTTATCATTGACAATGTTTATCTTAAACTCTTTAACTTCCCCATTCCCAGAAAACAAGCTGATATTCACCGGAACAAATTGAGGAAGCCGGCCAATCTCCCCCATTACCCCCGCTGTCCGATCTTGAGAAAAGCGACCGATTAAAGCTCCCGCCTCAGCCAGCTTAAAAGAAGACGACAAACTTGGAACTACGGTCAGGACATCAGCTTTAGTCATGGCATAATCCACGGCTCCGAGATTATATAAGGGATGTCCAAAAGCCAGAATTTTGTTTCCTTCAACTGTAGTGACTGTTCCCACGGCCGAAATATTGAGATCCCCAGAAACCAACTGCACGCCAACTGCATCTCCAGGTTGAAGGCGCATTTCGGGGGGTGTTAAAACTTTCAATTCTTGCGCTGAACTACCCGCCAGGACAGGAGCAAAGCCCATTTGCATAAAATAAGGTTTTACCTTCTCGAACACCGAAGAAGAAACCCCATTAAAAATTAAAGGAGGAGCGAGGTTGGAAAAAAGCTGTCCATCTTCGGTAGAACCTCTTCTCGCTGGGAAAATATCCTGATAGGCTTTAATCAAATCTTCAAGATGGATGTATTTTTTAAAAGACAATCGAGGAGTAAAAACAGAAGGAGCAGAAAGCTTCTCACCAATGGCCATCATTTCTTCAATGGGAGTGATACCGGCAATAGCTTCTTTGGAATAAGGGAAACTCAGAGCTACTGCCCCGATAAGTTGACCATTAATATAAACAGGGCTTCCACTCATGCCACTTAAAACCCCGGTCTTATCAATGGTTTGGTTCTTTAGTCGCCCGAGGATTACATTCCTCCCGGGCTGGACATTATGGATCACGCCAATAATCTCGACTTCAAATTCTTCAATATTATTTCCTTTAAAAACGGATAGCCCTTTGCCCTTCATCCCCGGTTTAATCTGCTTGAGGGGTAAAATATCCGCCTTCAAGAAGGAAGAAAAGATAATTAAAAAAACAATCAGAAGAAAGGCAAAATGATTCTTTTCCTTAGTCATTTATTTTCTCTTTTCAAGGTTCTTTATTTATTATAGCTAAACTTAGAAAAATTTTCTTAAGTTGCATTACTCGGGTAAAAAAAGCCAAAAGCCCAGCAACAAAATTGACTTTGCTAATTTAACCAAAACAGGAAATTATCTCTCAGACTCAACTAAACTTTATTGTCTCAACTCAGATAATTCCGAGTTGCTGGCCACATTTTTCAAAGCATTCGAGAACTCTATCCAAATCTTCATCACTATGAGTGGCCGAATAACTCGTCCTTATCAAGGCTTCGCCTTTGAGAACAGCCGGGTAAATTACGGGATTGGTAAAAATTCCGTTCTCGCGAAGTAACCGCCAAAGCATAAAGGCTTGCTCATCATCTCCAATCATGACCGGGATAATGGGCGTCTGGGTAGGGCCGGTATCATAACCCATCTGTTGAAATCCTGTTTTCATTTTCTTGGTAATGGCCCACAGTCTCTCCCGCCGTTCTGGTTCACTCTCAATGACATCCAAAGTGGCTATCACTGTGGCCACCGAAGCCGGAGTAATGCTGGCCGAAAAAATCAAGGAACGAGCAAAATGCTTTATGTAGGAAATAACTTTTTTTTCGCCAGCTACAAATCCGCCTAAAGAGGCAAACGATTTACTAAAAGTGCCCATGACTAGATCTACTTCATCTTCAACACCAAAATGTTCGGCGGTGCCTCGCCCATGAGAGCCCATCACCCCAATCCCATGAGCATCATCAACCATAACTTTGGCCTCATATTTTTGGGCCAATTTTACAATTCCAGGGAGATCAGCCAAATCACCTTCCATGCTAAACACTCCATCAACCACGATTAGTTTGCCCACTTTTTTATCAATCGAAGCCAACACCCGTTCCAAGTCTTCCATATCGTTATGTTTGAATTTATAAATCGTCCCATAAGAAAGACGACAAGCATCGATTATACTAGCGTGAACCATCCTATCAGTGATAACGGCGTCACCTCGAGCAACCAAAGTGGAAATAATTCCTAAATTAGTCTGAAATCCTGTACTAAAAGCTAAAGCCGCTTCCTTTTTCATGAATTTGGCCAGCCTCTCCTCAAGCTCAATATGAAGATCGAGAGTTCCATTTAAGAAACGAGAACCACAAGTGGCCACCCCATAACGGTCGATGGCTTCTTGGGCAGCTCGTATCACCTGAGGATGGTCAATCAATCCTAGATAATTATTGGAACCCACCATAATCATTTCTTGACCATTCACTATTACCCGATTTCCCTTCACCTCCTGGATAGGAGTAAAATAGGGATAAATTCCCATCTCCATCGCTTCCTCGGCCCGGGTAAATTTATAACATTTATCAAAAAGGCCCATTTTGCCTCCTTTCATCTTGTTATTATATGTTTCGCAGCCGCTTTGACAACTAAAAATTTTAGCCAGTTTTTTCTTCATTGACCTCAGCCCTATCTTAGCTTAAAATTCCACTCGATGAATGTTCTGGTCACCGGAGGAACAGGTTTTATTGGCAGTCATCTTGTCGAGCGGCTTCTTCAAAGAAAATTTAAAGTTTATGCTTTAGTCCGTGACCCTCTTAATTTAAAATGGTTAACCGGAACTAAAGCCTCTCTGCTTACGGGAGATCTTCTTCATTTTCCCCCTTTTCCTGAAGATTTCGACTACATTTTTCACTTAGCTGGCTTAACTAAAAGTTACCGGGTAGAAAATTTTTATCAAGTTAATCACCAGGGGACAATTAATCTCCTCCAAAAAGCAGTAAACCAAAAAAAGCCCCCTCGAAAATTTATTTTCCTTAGCACCTTAGCTGTCAGTGGACCTTCGCCTTCACTCCAAGGAGTCAAAGAGGAGGAGGCTCCTCGACCTCTAACTCACTATGGCCGAAGCAAGTTTCTGGCTGAAGAGGCGTGTCGGCAAGCAAAAGGTAAATTTCCCGTGGCTATTATCCGGGTCTCCGCTGTCTACGGCCCTCGAGACAAAGATTTTCTTTCTTTTTTCCAAGTCATCAACAAAGGTATTCTCCCCTTAGTCCGCCCAGGTCAAAGATTCTTAAGCCTCTGCTATCTACATGATTTAATTCAGGCTTTAGAACTTACCATGGAGAAAGAGTTTCCCTCGGGAGAAATTTTCCATGTCGCCCATCCCCAGCCAGTTTCCTGGGATGAATTAGGATTAAAGTCAGCCCAAGCTCTCGAGCGCCGAGCTTGTCGAGTATATATCCCTCTCTGGCTCCTTTTTCTGGCGGCGGTAATAAATTTCCCCAAAGACAAATTCACCCAATCAACATCGGCTCTCAATCTTCAAAAATACAAAGATTTAAAACAAAAATACTGGATAGCGGACACGAGTAAAATTCAAAAACTCCTTGGCTTCCAAGCCCAATATGACCTTCCTAAGGGTTTATCCGAAACTGTAACCTGGTATCGTCAACACCACTGGCTCTAAAAAAACTGGTGACAGCTCACCTATTTACCAGTTTTTTGAAAGTTAAAGAAGTAATTTAGGAGGCAACACCATACTTACTGCCAAAACTAGGAATTTTGTTAGAAAAATTATTATTGGGTTTTTTTCTTTTGATAGACATTGGAACGAGTATAGAAGGAAGTCTCAAACTTGGCCGTTGTTTTTAAACACCAGTTTCCTTTTAAAGAAATAGCAAAGTATTTCACCCTTCCTTTGATCACATGTCGGCCTCGATTTGTCTCCAAAGGCACCGTAAAAGGAATTTTTAGTGGTGGCGATAAATCAAGATATTCTTGTCCATTTTCTTCCAGAATTTCCATCCCCAAATCAGAGCTAGTAAAAAAATTTTTCGAAAAGGCTGCTCCATCGGAAGTTTCAAACTCAATGACAAAGAAAGGCATTGGCTTTACTCTTAGCTCAGCAGGCAGGTTAAATTTAAAAACAACATATCCTTGTTGTTGCCTGGATAAGCGAATAGGCTGAACCCAAGCTTTAACTTTAAGGCCGACCTCTTCACCCGCAGCCAGATGGATCCGAGGAAATAAGAAGGAAGCCAAGATTAGCAAAATTGATTGGATAACTACCTTTTTCATTGGTTTAAGACGAAGGTTAACGTATTTTTAATTGTAAGTAATTTTTCACCAAAAAAGCAAGCGTAGCCCCTCCAAGGAAGCACTTTTTTCTGGCACTGATGATCATCCTCCAATTTTGGCTACCTAGTACCAATTTTCCATTTTGGTTATAAGAAAGCCTCTTTTACTTAAAAAGTTAGAACCTAAATGGTAAAGAATTTTCTAAACTTTATTGCTCGGACAAATAAAATTCCCAGGCACACCAGATATCAGGGGGATGGGGGTCGGGGGGACAAACTAAACAACGGGTTTGGAGACGAGGATCAATAGTTTTAGCAAATTCCTCGTATTCCACAATACCAACTGATTTGCAGGGAAAACTTGGGAGGCCCTGACGTTGGCGAGCTTCCTGGACTCGACAATTTAACATGCGGAAAACACAACGGGTGGGGCTGACCTCGATTACTTCCTGACGGTTGATTCGAGCATATAACCGAAATTCTAGAGCCTGGATGAGAGCTGGAATTCCCCCTCCAGGTTTGAGCTGGAGGAATTTCATAATCCGTTTGGCTTCACTGACGGTAAATTTCCTCCATGCTTCTCGGTCAAGTTCAATAGCTATCTTCATTCCAAATTTGTCTTCGACTGCCCGAAACCAGAGGCCATCATGAGCTAACCAGTTTTTAGCCGCCGAAGTTAATAAGGCAAGTAATTCTTCCCGGTTTAAATCTTCTACTCTTTTTATCTTCACTTCTATTTCTCCACTAAAGTAACAAAATTAAACAAATACCAGGCCTTAAGCATTTTTCCCTTTTTATTTCTCTTCTTATCTAATTTGCCCAAGTTTATTTGAGTTCAAAATAAATTCGCCCTTGATGATTAATCTCTCGAATTTTATTAGCTTGCTTTAGCTCTTTCAAAGCTTTGCTAATTTCCAACCGATGATAGCCTAAAGCTTGATGGATATCCTCAATGGTCACCGGACGCCGGGAGACAATCTCGAGTATTTCTTTCGTCAGTTTTTCCGAAGAAAAAGCCGTTTTTCGATCCCGGCGGGGAAAATCAACGACCACCTCTGCCTTGGATCCAAGGTAATTTCTAATTTTTTCCAGTTCTTCATTGCCCAAAGGATGAGCAAATGTTTCAGTAGGAGGGCGAATTACAGTGTTAAGCTGAACCTTATCTAGCTGAAGGCGACGAATTGTGTCTCGAAGAATTTGAAGATGGTCAAGAGAATCATTTATTCCTTTGACCAGGAGGACTTCCAGCCATAATTGACCTTTGTACTCTTGGCAAAATTTGATGAGGCCTTCGATTATAGTTTCGATATCAAGTGAAGGGTGAGGCCGATTAACTGCTTTAAACATTTCTTGAGTAACGGCATCGAGAGAGGGAACAACAAGATCCGCCATGAGTAAATCGTGACGAATATCTTCTCGATAAAGAAGAGTACTATTGGTTAGCACAGCCAAGGGAAGGGGCGTAATGGCCTTGATTTTCCTCATTAAGCGACCTAATTCATGATAGAGAGTGGGCTCTCCCGAGCCAGAAAAAGTCAAGTAGTCAATGGGAACATCTTCAGTCAGAATTTGCCTTATTTCTGTTACTATTTCTTCAAGAGGATAGAAAGATTCTCGCTCTAAAGTTAACTTAGTTGTCCGGCCTAATTGGCAATAGATGCAATCGAGGGAGCAAATTTTATAAGGGACAATATCGATACCTAAGGAATAGCCTAAACGACGAGAGGGAACAGGCCCGTAAAGATGTCGATAAATTTTTTTTTCTTTGTAAACCACATTCCACCAACTTTTAAATCTGGTCTTTGTAAATCTCAATAAATCGTTTCAGAGACCGATCATAAGTCCGCTCGACCTCGGGGGGAAATAGACAACCCGGTAACTCACCCATTTGCCAATGGTACTGGATACATTCACAGCAGAGACCTTTGCGACTACATGGTTCCCAGGTACAGGTGCAAACTTTAAGATTTTTATCTTGACTGCAAGTTTTCATTTTTACTCCACCTCCACTTTACGATATAGTTTTTTCCAGGACTGTTTTTTCTGGAAAAGGTAATCCGCCAATGCCCGACGCATAGTTTCAGCGGCTAGCAGGGCACAGTGAACGTCTTCTTCAGGTAACCCACCTAACCTTTTTAAAATTTCATCAGCACTAACTAAAGCCAAAGCTTCAATAAAGCTTTTTCCTTGCGCCACTTCTGTAGCTATACTTCCACAGGCAATCGTTGTACCACAACCATCGGTGAAAAAGCCACAATCTATAATTCGGTCGTCTTCGATTTTTAAGAACATTTCCATCGAGTCACCACAACTTCCTTTGACTTGGGCATAACCATCGGGGTTTTCTATTCGTTTAAAATTACGGGGGTTTTGCCATCGGTCGATAACCTCAGCTGAATACTGCTGACGTAGTTGGGACATAATCTGATCTTGTAATTCTTTGGCGAATTTTTCTAAATCTTCATCTTTGACTTTGTTGGCAGTCATTTCTGAACCTCATGCCCGAAATATGATGGCTTCTTAAGCCTTAGAATTTTTTTCGGAGCAAAGAAAAATTAACGTATTATTATACCAATTATTATCCCAGAATTTGATATAAATATTTTTTTCCATTGGGATCAAAAGCGTCCTTTTTTCCGGAACTATTAAGAATAGCTAATACAACTAGATAAAGCAAATTCGATGACTATTCATCTGAAAACCATGGGGAGGAACTCTGGCTCAGATGGGTGTAAATCAACAACTGTTAGGGATGACTTCTTTAATTAATTGGGAATTATATTTCTTTAGAATTGCTATAAATTATCCCTGAAACATAGACAAGAAATAAATTTTCATTCTCTGGCAATCTTTAGCAAGAAAAATCCTGAATATAGCCAATTTGGACTCTTTTTTTCTTCTGAAAATAAGTTCTTGCCAAGCCTCCCTCTTCCCTCATTAAAATCCCCCCTTATCTTGCAAGGATAGGAAAATATTTGTCATTAATTATTATCATCATTAATTATCATCACCATAAGATTTTGACTCCCCCTCGAAAATATTTCCCACTTTTATTTATAAATGATATAATTTGTTACTAAATTTACGATTTACAATCCATTAAAGATAAAAAACAAACCAGGTGAGCAAGATAATTCTTCTAAATTTTAAAAAAAGTCGCTTTAAGCTGACCATTACTAATCATATCCACAACTTTTTCCAATTAATAAAAAATAAATTTTAGAAAACAAATTTATGTTTCACAAAAAGTTTTACCGAACATTTATGAATCTTCCTCTCCGAGTTAAATTTCTCGTGAGTTTTTCCCTTGTGATTTTCTTGGGGGGAATTCTCATTCTTACCATCGGAACTCGAATTGAACATCAAACTATATTTTCCCTAGCCCAAGCCAAAGTTCGCCACGATTTAAGCGCCGCCCGAATGGTTTATAATGAAAAACTCAATGACATCAAAGATATTGTCCTTCTCAATTCCAATCGAGAATCACTCCAAAATGCTATGAAAAATAACAACCGAGAAATACTCTTAGCTTATTTAAACAAAATGAGAAAACAATTTAATCTTGACCTTCTCTCTTTAACTGATCAACAGGGAAAAGTAATCTGTCGTCCTTCTCATCCTGAGCAGTGGGGAGACCTCAAAAACGAAGACCCCTACATTCAGCAATCTCTTCAGGGTAAAATTGTGGTGGGGAGTATTGTTGCTCCTCGAGAAGAGCTATTTCAAGAAAATCCAGCTCTAGTTGACCAAGCCTTCATCCGCGTGGTTCCAACTCCTAAAGCAGCACCTCCAACCGAAGAAGCCGAAGAAAGAGGCCTTCTTCTTAAAGCCTCAGCCCCCATCATCGATGAAAATGGTGAAATTTTGGGAGTTCTTTATGGCGGAATTCTTTTAAACAAAAATTATGAGATCGTTGACCGAGTAAAAGAAATTGTTTACAAAGGGGAAAAATATAAGGGAACTGACATAGGTACGGCAACAATTTTTCTCTATGATCTGCGCATCTCAACCAATGTCCTTAATGAAAATGGAAAAAGAGCACTTGGAACCCGGGTCAGCCAAGAAGTTCGCCAGGCTGTTTTAATCAGGGGCCAAGCATGGATAGATCGAGCCTTTGTCGTCCGCGATTGGTATATAACCGCCTATGAGCCCATTAAAGATATTGAAGGAAATATAATCGGCATGCTCTATGTTGGTATGTTGGAAAAGCCTTATATCGATCTCAGGAACAAAGTCATGCTAACCTTTTCCAGTATGGCCATCGCCTCCGCTTTTATTCTCCTGATTATCCTCTTTCTAATTACCTCATCAATAATTCACCCAGTAAAATCTCTTGTTGAAGCCACAAAAAAAATCGCTGCCGGTGACCTCAACCATCAAGTTTTGATCCCATATCATGACGAAATTGGAGAACTGGCCCATAGTTTTAATCAAATGACCGAAAATCTAAAAAAAGCCAACCAAAAACTGCTTCAATGGGGTAAAACACTGGAAAAAAGAGTCGCCGAGAGAACTCGAGAACTAAAGGAAGCGCAAGACTCGTTAATTCAGTCAGCCAAACTCGCTTCTTTGGGAAAAATGGCTGCTGGAGTAGCCCATGAAATTAACAACCCTCTCACTTCAATACTCTTAAATACCCATCTTTTATTGGAAAAACTACCTCCAGATGCTCCCCAGAAAGAAACTTTAGAACTAATTGCCGAAGAAACAACTCGTTGTGCCTCCATTGTCAAAGGACTTTTACAATTCGCTCGCCAGAGTCCACCTCAGAAGTCCGAGACAGATATAAACTCTCTTCTTCTGAGTACCCTCCAGCTCCTCGAAAATCAAGCCGCTTTTCAGAACATTGAAATCAAAAAATCTCTTTCCCCTCATCTCCCGACCATTAAGGTCGACCAAAATAAACTTAAGCAGGTTTTTTGGAATATGTTAATTAATGCCGCTGAAGCCATGCCCCGAGGAGGAACTCTAACCATCGAAACCCGCCTTTCCCCGGATCAAAAACATCTCGAAATCATTTTTTCTGATACCGGAGTAGGCATCCCCCAAGAAAATCTCACTAAACTATTTGATCCTTTCTTCACCACCAAATCCTCAGGCACAGGGCTTGGTTTAGCGGTGAGTTATGGAATAATAAAACAACACCAAGGAACGATTAAAGTTAGCAGTCAAGTTGGTCAAGGAACAACTTTTTTTGTCATTTTACCACTTGACACTAAAGAAAAGAAACCAACTTAGGGAGGCAATTATGTCCAAAAAAAGAATTCTCGTCGTTGATGACGAGATAAATGTGGCCAAGAGCATCAA
>DQWD01000092.1 GCA_011042725.1 Candidatus Aminicenantota bacterium
ATAAGTAAACACTGAGATGCCTAAGTATGTTTGCCGAATGGCCACGGAATCGGGGGAAGTTTTAACCCAAAACTTTGAAGCTCCCTCTTTAGTTGAAGCTCAACGTTATTTTGAAGAACATGGGTTTTGTGTGCTCTCTATTAAGAAAGATTGGAAAAGTATGACCCTTCCCCACCTGTATTTAGGTAAAAAAATCAAGGATAGTGATTTTCTGCTTTTTAACCAAGAATTTGTGGCTTTAATCAAAGCCGGGTATCCGATTCTTAAAAGTATTCAAATGCTGTTGAAGAGAGTTAAAAATCCAGTTCTCAAGGATATTCTTTTAGAGGTGGAAAAGGATATCCGGGAAGGAAAATCATTATCGGAAGCATTTTCGCCATATGAGCAAGAATTTTCGGTTGTTTATATTGCCTCATTAATGGCCGGCGAAAAGAGTGGTAATTTGGCCGACACTCTAAGTCGTTTCAATGATTATGCTCGCTTAGTGGCCCAGACAAAAAAGAGAATCCGTTCAGCTTTGAGTTATCCAACATTGCTGATTGTTTTTTCTTTTATTCTATTAGGAATTCTTCTTAATTTTGTTTTACCTCGCTTTTCTACTTTTTATGCTGATTTTGAAGCTCAGCTTCCTCGAATAACCAGGTTAATAATGGATTTTTCTTTATATATCCGTAAGCATCTCATTTATGTGCTTTTGATTTTTAGTGGGGGGATGATTTTATATTTAATTTTTCGGAACCAGGAAAAGGTCAAAATGACTGTCGACCGGCTGAAACTTCTTTTTCCTTTTGGGGGAGGAGTGTGGCTAGAATCAGGAGTATCACTTTTTGCCCGCACCTTGAGCCTTCTTTTAAGTGGAGGTATTTCTCTAGTTCCCTCTTTGGGAGTGGCGATCAAAGCTGTGCCTAACCGCTATCTTCGAAAGAGAATGGACCATCTCCAAGCTGACATCCGCAATGGCGAAAGTTTGACAGAATCGTTGCGCAAAACGGAAATGTTTCCACCCTTGGCTTTGGATATGATTCGCATTGGCGAAACTTCGGCCAATTTAGAAGGGATGCTGGTTGAAGTAGCTGAAGTTTATAATCAGCGGCTCCAACAAAAAATTGATACCTTTGTTTCCTTAGTGGAACCCATTATAATTATTTTTATGGGAATTATCGTGGCCGGAATGCTGCTAGCTGTCTATTTGCCGATTTTTAACATTATTCGAGTGGTGAGGTAATGGTTAAGGAAAAAGAAAAGAATCGTCAGAAAGAGATTTTAGCCGAGGAGGAAAAAACCAAGGAATTGGCTGCCCGGTATCATGTCCCTTATCTAGATTTGAGTTCGGTAAGTATTAATCGCGAGTTAGTTCAGTCGTTCCCGGTGGATTTTCTTTATCGCTCGCTTTTTGTCCCCCTTGATGATGAGGGGCAACGAGTTAAAATTGCCATCGCTGATCCTTCCGACTTGGCTACCATCGATGCCATTGAATCTTACCTCGGCAAAAAAGTGGAAGTCTATGCGGCCTCGAAGAGAGGAATTTATGAAGCCTTGCGCAAAAGTGAGACGGCTCTTCAAGTCCTCCGCGATGCTACCGAAGGCTTTATTACCCAAGTTGTCAAGGAAGAAGAGGAGGAAGTTGAGGACGTTATCTCAGTAGAAAGATTAACTGACCAGGATGGGTCAATCGTCAAGTTAGTCAACTCCATCATCTTCACGGGAGTTCAAAAAAGAGCTAGTGATGTTCATGTGGAATCTCGGGAAGAAGGAGTGATTATCAAGTATCGCATTGATGGGGTTCTCGATCAGGCCATGGAACCCATTGATAAGAAGTTTCAGGAGCCAATAATTTCTCGAATAAAGGTAATGTCTGACCTTGATATTTCCGAGCGAAGAGTTCCTCAGGATGGCCGCTTTCGATTGAAAATAAAAGATAAAACTATCGATTTTCGGGTCTCAATTATGCCGAGCATCTATGGAGAAGATGCTGTCATCAGAATCCTGGATAAGGAAATGATTACCGAGGCTATATCTGAATTGCGGCTCGATTTGCTTGGTTTTTCCGAAGAGGTGTTGAAAAAGTTCAGTCGTTATATTATCCAGCCTTACGGAATGATTTTAGTTACCGGTCCCACGGGAAGCGGGAAAACGACCACTCTTTATGCCGCCTTAACGGAGATCAAATCTCCCGAAGATAAGATTATAACCATCGAAGATCCGGTGGAATACCAGATAGAAGGGATTACCCAAATCCCAGTTAATGAGAAAAAGGGATTAACTTTTGCCCGCGGATTGCGATCGATTCTTCGTCACGATCCCGATAAAATCATGGTTGGAGAGATTAGAGACCCCGAGACAGCCCAGATTGCCATTCAATCAGCTTTAACCGGGCATCTGGTTTTCACCACCGTCCATGCCAATAATGTTTTTGATGTCATCGGTCGTTTTCTACATATGCAGGTTGACCCCTATAGTTTTATTTCGGCTCTAAATTGTATTTTAGCCCAGAGATTAGTTCGCCTTCTTTGCCCTCATTGCAAGAAAGCCGTCCGTTATGAGCCTGGAATTTTGCAGGAATCAGGATTAGATCCTGACCAATATAAACAGGTGTGGTTTTATGAAAGTGAAGGATGCCCTGAATGTGCCTTTTCTGGTTATCGAGGCCGAACAGCCATCGCTGAACTCTTGGAATTAAGTGATACCATTAGAGAAATGATTCTCGATAGGAAGCCTCTTTCGGAAGTAAAAAAACAAGCTAAAAAGGAAGGGATGGTCTTTTTGCGGGAAGCCGGATTAAAGAAAGTTTTGAGCGGCTTGACGAGTTTGAGAGAATTGAATAAAGTCACTTTTGTGGAATAAAGTGGAGTAGAAAAGTAACCAGTGAAGAAATAACAAAATTTTGGGGAAAACGGTTAGGAAAGGAACTTTGTTAATCAACAGAGTCTGGTTAAAGATAAAGAAGTATTTTCTAGATTTGCCCGAACTAGACATCGGTTTTCAATTAACCCCGCAGGGAGTAGTTGGTTTGGCGAGAACCAACCAAAAGTCCGGCCCTTTGATTTTCCGCAGCCATTTTTCAGCGGGAATTATTGAACCGTCTTTTCATAAGCGGAATATTCGTCACCCAGAAGCAGTCAAAGAGATTTTAGCGCAGGGCTTTCAGAAACTTGAAGGGGCGCCAAAAAATTTAGCCTTCTTGCCCCCGGAAATGAGTTTGCGAGTCTTTGTTCTGGCCTTTAGTTCTCTTCCTTCTCGAAAAGAAGAAGCGGAAAAGATCATCTTTTTTGCAGTCCGAAAACAATTCCCCCTTTTACCTCAGGATGTTCGCTTTGCGTATCAGATAATCCCCGAAAATGGTCAGATGAGAGTGGTGGGAGCCTTGGCCCGTCAAGCAGTTATTGAAGAGTATGAACAGGTTTTTGATTCTCTAGGGTGTCAGGTTAAATTAATATTGCCTCCCACCCTTGGCCTCCTCCCTTTGGTTAAAACACAAGGAAAAGGTTTGGTGGTCAATGTCGAACCTGATTATTGGGGAGCTTTTGTCTTTGAGGCTGAAAAAGTGGTTTTTTACCGGCAAAAACCTTTTTCTAAGGAGGTAATCACCAATGGGGAGAAAA
Source organism: Candidatus Aminicenantota bacterium (assembly GCA_011042725.1). GTDB lineage: Bacteria > Acidobacteriota > Aminicenantia > Aminicenantales > Aminicenantaceae > JdFR-80. The sequence continues at coordinate 3,603 of DQWD01000092.1, forward strand.
GATGGGATTCCCTCCTCCAAGATGTAGAAACCACCAGTCGTTTCATCAAAGACAAAGAAAAAATTGAACTAGAGCAGATCATTTTGAGGAATGGGGTCGAAGGGAGAAAAGGAGACCTAGCCAATTTACTAGAAACTAAGTTTGGGCTTCGAGTTACCGGTATAGAAGACTTGGTGGGAGGTGGCTTGGGCAGCGAGGAAAAAGTTCTGGGTGCTCCTTTAATGGGAGTCTTAGAGGAAACGCTAACCAATGAAAGCTGAAATACGTCTAAATTTAGCCTCCCATCCAAGGCGAAATCGTCGTCTTTTTTGGGGATTAATAATCATTTTGGTGGCGGCTAACTTGATTTTTTGGAGCTTATCAATAAAGACAATGGTCAGCTACCAAATGAAGATGAAAAGTTTAAATGGTGTTTTAGGGAGATTGGAAAACAAGCAGAAGGCGTTGCAGAAAGAAGGAGACCAGTTTGAAAAAAAAATCAAGGCTATTCAGGTTGAGCTTGCACCTCAGGTTGATAGAATAAACCGATTAATAGCTCAAAAGGCATATTCTTGGGAATCTTTTTTTAGTGATTTGGAGAGATTGATTCCCGCGAGAGCTTACGTGGTCAGTTTAAATCCCGTGCTTAGCCAAGACTGGCAGCAAGTCAATGTTCGTTTAAAATTAGCCGCCCCTTCTCTAGATGAGCTGATGGAATTTACCAAGAAATTGGCTGAGCAGGGTTGCCGGGAAATTAAGGTAATTAGTGAGGAAGCGGAAGGAGCCAGGAATATCGTTTCGGAAATAAATTTTGTTTATTTTTATAGGAAAGTTAATGAGGTTGATAACTAAATCGGAAAAGAAGCTCCTCTTGGGTTGGGGAATGCTTTTTGTGGCCAGTTTGTTGGTTTGGCAAGCTTTTGCCCAAGGTAAAAAAAGAGCTTATTTTCACCTTTTAGTGACTCAAGAAAAAGGCCAGAATGCTTTGGCCCAGTTGGAAACTAACCTTGAGCTGTTGAAAAGTAAATGGCTTCGTTGGAGAAAGGCTGCAGAAGACATCACTGCCCTCAATCGCTATTTCTACGGGGAGAAAACCGGATTCGAGAAACTTCGCCAGGATCTAAATATTTTATTCCAGGCAAGCGTGAGCCAGGTGTCCGGGGTTAGATATGATTACGGAAATTATGATGATCTAGGGATAAGAAAAGTCAGAGTCAATTTTCAACTAATCACTTCTTATTTTTCTTTTAAACGGTTCCTTCATGAACTTGAAGTGTTCCCCAAATTCTTGATGGTGGAAGATATGCGATTTTCGGAAATAGACTCGGAAAGCGGCCGGTTGCGTATCAATTTAATCCTTGCCGCTTATTTCCGGCGTTAAATAATAGAGGATGAATTTTTTAGTTGCTTTAAAGAATGTTAAATTAATTTTAAATAGATATTAATTATTAATATAAAATAAATACAAATAAATAAGTATTATGAACAAGCAAAAGATAAGAAATGCTGGCCAAAGCTTTGGGGAGATTAAACAGACAGACCAACTAAAAGCCAAGGGAAGGATTTGGATTTTGTTTTGTTTGCTGATTTGGCTGAGTGCAAGCAGTGGTCAAAGCATGCTCCAGCCCCAAGCTAAAGTCAAAAAAACGACTTCGACGTTTTCTCCAAAAAAAGCAGTTGAGGAGCAGATTGTCCACGTGGAACTTCTTCCCGCGAAGAAAAATTTTGAAGCCCCGGTGCGGAATATTTTTCTTCCTTCTTGGCGAGGAGCAAGCAGTCAAAATGTACCGGAAGGAGTTTCACTAACTTCTGAGCAAGGAGTTTATCCGCAAAATAAAATGACTTTAGATACTCCCCAAGGCGAATCGACCAGCAGTTGGAACATCACCTTGGAATATGTTGGTTACATTAAATCGGCTGATGGAGTTGTGGCTTTGCTTATTTATCAGAGTCAGCCCTGGGTGGTCCGCAGCGGTGACATTCTCGACGATGGTTCGGTGATTTCGGCCATTTCTGAAGAAGAAATCGAGATTTTGGGCCCCAACAAAGAAAAGAAAATTTTTCGTTTTATAGAGGAGAAACCATGAGAAAAGCTCTGTCATTAATTATATTAACTTCATTTTTGGTGGGGTGTACTACATTTAGCCTTAATTACCGCCGCGGGACAGAAGCAGCTATGGCCCAAAAATGGGATGAAGCCGTTGATTTTTATCAGCGAGCAGTTTTGGAGAATCCTAAAAATTCGATCTATCGCTTAGCCTTACTGCGGGCTCAGACTTCGGCGAGTCGTTATCACTGGATCCAAGGGAAAAAACTAGCTCGCGAAGGCAAAAAGGAGGAAGCTATAGCTGAGTTGGAAAAAGCCTTGATGTATGATCCAACAAATCAGTTGCTGCTTCGAGATCTTCAGGAACTCACCGGCTCGGTTCCTGTAAAAACCCCAGAAGAGGAATCGACTCCCCTTGAACAACCGGTCCAACTTCAGCTTAAACCGGAGAAAATTGACTTGAAGTTCCGCCAGAAGGCAAGTTTAAGATCGATATTTGAAGCTTTAGGCAAGCATGCGGGGGTGAATATTTTATTCGACGAGCAATTTAAAGATATCCCTTTTTCCATCGACTTGGAAGGAATGATTTTTGAACAGGCGATGCAGTCTCTTTGTTTAGCCTCTCGAAATTTTTACCGGATTGTTGATGAAAAAACAGTGATAATTGTTCCTGATTTACCCCAAAAGCGACTTCAGTATGAGATTCAAGCTATAAAAACCTTCTATCTTTCCAATGTCAAGGCTGAGGAGATTCAGGCTGGCTTAACTCAAATGTTAAGGACTCAATTTAAGGCCCCCACGGTGATCATCGATAAAAATTTAAATTCGATTACTGTTCGGGATACTCCCGAGGTGGTAAATCGGGCTGAAAAAATAATTAGACTGTGGGATAAGCCTAAGGGAGAGGTAATAATTGACCTGGAAATTATGGAAGTTTCCCGGATGAAGCTCCGGCAGCTCGGTATCGATTTTGACCAATATGGGGGAACAATTCGCTATTCCCAGGAAAATGCCGCGGATGGATGGCTAAATCTGGGCGATCTTAGCTTTAAACTAAAAGAAAATTTCCAGCTTGTTTTGCCCACAGCCTTTATCCAAATGTTAGAATCGGATGCCGATACCAAGATTATTTCCCAACCCCGCCTCCGGGGAATAGAAGGCGAAAAATTAGAATATGTTGTCGGCGATGAGATTCCCATTCCGCGGACCACTTGGGCGCCAATTGCCGCCGGGGGAATTAGTACCCAGCCCGTTACTTCCTTTGAATACAAAAATGTCGGTATTGATGTCAAAATAACGCCTTTTATTCATTATGAAGACGAGGTGACTTTGGAGCTTGAAATTCAGATAAAATCATTGGGAGGCACTGGCTATGCCGATATTCCGATTATCACTACTCGGGAAGTAAGGAATATTATTAGATTAAAAAACGGGGAGACTAATCTTTTAGCCGGGCTCCTCAAAGATGAAGAAAGAAAGACCTTAAAGGGAATTGCCGGCTTGAAAAGTATTCCTCTTCTAGGGAGACTTTTCTCTAATACCGACCAAACCATCCAGCAAACAGATGTCATTTTAACCATTACTCCTTATATCATTCGCCAGATTCCAGTTGAAGATAAAGATAGGCAACCCATTTGGGTGGGAGTTACCCAGCCGGCAGGGGCGAGTGTGGCCTCCGATCTCCCGGGGAGAACTATGACTGATGAAGCTCTGCGGATGAGAGAAAGCCAGCAAGCAATCCAGCCCGGCCAACAAGTGAATCGCCTTTATTTCAACACCACCCGTCTGCAGACGGCCAAAGGTCGAACCTTCCGCCTCTTAGTCAATATTCAAGCTCAAGAGGAAGTGGCCAACATGTCTTTTAATGTCAGTTTTAATTCCCAGGTCTTGGAATTGAAGCAAGTCAACATGGGAAGATTTGTCCAGCAAATGGGAGAGAGACCTTCTTTCCTGCAGAATATCGATAATAGTTCTGGCCAGGGTACTATTGGCTTTACTTCTCCTGATGTCAGCCGCGGGAAAAAAGGGGGAGGTACGGTGGCTATTCTTGTTTTTCAAGCCGAAGAATCCGGAGAGGCAAGTATTTCTCTCTCGGGAGTGATGGCCATGGGACCGAGTGGTTCACCCCTAACTTTTGAAACCAGAGAATGCCAAATCATTATCCGCTGAGGGAGAAGCGAAATTGGGTTCGGCCCTTATCCGGGAAGGAAAGATTCGGACTTTAAGATAAAATAAATCACCAGCCTAACTTTTTTAATTTGGTTAATGATCTAGAGAGAATCAAAAGCAAGCGATAAAGCAGGTATTGCTAACCTGGTGATGAGGAGGAGGCTAAAAGAATTCCGGGGATAGGCCCTATGATAGATTTTTATCTTGATTTTTATCTTGATAATGTTCTTAATCAACTTGTTCTTAACCAAATAAGGAGCGGCTTACTATTTTCTCATCAAGGGAATTGAAAAGCTTATCTAGTTAGGCCTTAGATTGACTTGAGGAGTCAATTTGGTTAAAATTTCTCAACTTGGCGGTGTAGCTCAGTTGGTCAGAGCATGCGGCTCATATCCGCAGCGTCGGGGGTTCAAATCCCTCCACCGCCACCATCTTGGGGAGGAGAACTATAATTAGGGTTTTAATTTTGCGTGGGAGAAATCATATCTGTTGTTCAGACCAAATTTGCCATGGGCCGAAGAATTAATGGCACTGCTCGAAAAAGTCAAAAAAACAATTCTTGAATATCGCTTGATTACCTCCGGGGACAAGGTCCTTTTGGCTTATTCCGGAGGAGTTGATTCAACGGCCCTCCTTCACCTCCTCCTGGAATTGAGGAAAGAAATGGGCTTTGGCCTCTATTTGGCTCATTTTAATCACCAGCTAAGACCAGAAGCTGATGAAGAAGAATTGTTTATCCGGGAAAGAGCCACGCAGTTAAAATTATCTTTGACTGTAGGGCGGGCGAATGTTCGCCAGGAAGCAAGCCGTCAAAAACTCAACCTGGAAGAAGCGGCCCGGGTGATGAGGTATCGATTTCTCGAGGAAACAGCCGCCAAGATTGGGGCCACGAAGATTGCTACCGCTCATAACCTTAATGATCAAGTAGAAACTTTCTTTCTCCATTTGTTTCGAGGAACTGGCCCAAGGGGGCTTTGGGGAATAAGACCTAAAGTTGGGGAACGCTTGATCAGGCCCTTACTTGAGGTTTCTCGAGCTGAGATTGAAACTTACCTTCGCCAGAACAGCCTTCCTTATCGCGTGGATCGCACTAATTTCGATCGACGGTGGTTAAGAAATAAAATCCGGGTGGAGTTGATTCCTTACCTGCTCGAGGAATTTGATGCTTCTCTCCTCCACCATATCAAGATTTTAACCAAGATAGGCCAGGACGAGGAGGAAGTACTTCTTTCTTTAGGCCAGGAATGGGCTGAGAAAATAATTTATGAAACTCAAGAAAACCTTTGCCTTGACCGGCGGAGGCTTAGCTCTCTTTCTCCGGGATTAGCTCGGCTGATAATTCGGGAATATCTCCGGCAGCTCCGCGGCGATTTGCGGGCGTTTACTTTTCGCGATGTTGAAACTATTTTCCATTCTCGTCCGGGACAGACATTAGTTCTTTCTCGCCAGGTGAAGTTAAGATGTGAAGAGGAAAGAATTTATGTGTTGTTGACCGAGAGTCCACCCTCATTTTGTTATGAGTGGGAAGGACAAAACCAGCTTGAAGTCAAAGAAATTGGGATTGTTTTTGAGGCGCAAACGAAGATAAAGACAACCCTTGAGGATTTAAATTTTGATGATTGGCAGGGAGCTTATTTAGATAGCCAAAAAGTTTCTTGGCCATTAGTGGTCAAGCCTCGCCAACCCGGCGATCGCTATCAGCCGCTTGGTTCGCCAGGGAGAAAGAAACTTAAAGAGATCTTTCGCCATCGCAAAATCCCCTGGTTTCTTCGTTCTCAACTACCTGTTTTCTGGTCAAAAGGAGAAATTATCTGGGTGCCGGGCTTACCGGTGGCTGAAAAAGTTAAAATCGATCGGGCTACCAAAGAAGTCTTACACCTGAGGATAATTAAAGGTAATTTTCCATCCAGATTTCAAAAACCAGGAGACTCCACAATTGATGACTGTAATTCTCCTGACCTTGAAGGTGGCGTTTAATCATTGATTCTACCACTTGCGGGTTGAAATAACCTTCTTTGGTTAAGCGAGCTGGGCTTAAGTAGTCAAGCATTAGGTCGCGCAGTTCTTGGCGAAGCCAGTGTTTAATAGGGATGCTAAATCCTTCTTTGGGCCGATAAATATTCTCGTGAGGGAGGAGTCGTTCCATCGTCTTTTTGAAAATCCATTTGGTGGTTAATCCTTTAAGCTTTAGGTTCCCGGCAACACTAAAAACAAACTCCACTAGACGATGGTCGAGGAGGGGAACTCTAGTTTCTAAAGAAGTGGCCATGCTCATACGATCTACTTTCACCAGGATATCGTCAGGAAGGTAAGTTTTGAAATCGAGAAAAAGCTCGGCAGTAATGGGATCATAATCTTGGGCTTTAGTTACTAATTCAACCCAAGGAGAAAAGGAAGGAAGTCCGAACGTTTGGTTTAATTGGGCCTGTAATTCGGAGGAATAGAGGCTTGTTTTCTCTTGGTCGGCCAAAAAGACCATCCACCGGAAATGTCTCAGCTCCCGGGGATGACAAAGCCCCTGAGTAAAGCGGCGAAGTTTATTCCAGAGGCCCTTTTTTTGAGGAGCAGGCGGCAAGAAATGAAGGACTTTACTCAAGAGGCACCCCCCAGGAGTGACTAAAGGCCAACGGGCCAGTTTTTGGGCTTGGTAGTGCTCATAGCCTCCAAAAATTTCATCTCCTCCGTCGCCAGAAAGAATAACTTTAACTTGTTGACGAGCCATCTTGGAAACAAGAAAAGTAGGGAAGAGAGAAAAATCTCCAAAAGGCTCATCAAGGTGACGGATGAGTTGGTTGACCAAAGTAACGGCCTGGGGCTGGAGGATAAATTCTTCGTGCTGGGTGTGGAATCGGCGGGCAATTTGTCGAGCATAATTTAGCTCGTTGTATGAGGAGTCTTCAAACCCAATCGAAAAGGTTAGCAGAGGTGACACCCCTAGCTCGCGCATTAGGCCAACGATGGTTGATGAATCAATTCCGCCACTGAGAAAAGCCCCTAACGGCACATCACTGATTAAGCGGAGCGCTATGCTTTCTTTAATTATAGAATAAAGTTCGTCCCTTATAGCGGGAAGCGAATTATTTTTCCGGCTAGGCTCCTGAAGAGAAGGCGAAGGTAGCTCCCAATAGGGCTGAACATTTATTTTCCCTTGGCGGTATTGGAGATAGTGCCCGGCGGGAAGTTTATAAATGTTTTTAAAAATTGAAAGGGGAGCCGGGATGTATTCAAGGGTGAGGAAAAGATCCAAAGCCCGGGGATTGAGAGACCGTGTCAGGCGGGGAAAAGTTAAAATTGTTTTCAGTTCAGAGCCAAAGATAAGAGTTCCATCAGGTAGAAGAGTATAATAGAGGGGTTTTATTCCCACTCGGTCGCGCCACAGATAAAGAACTTTTTTAGCTTTGTCCCAAAGAGCAAAAGCAAACATTCCCCGCAGGTGATGAACGAAATCTTCTCCCCATTCTTCGTAAGCATGGAGAATTGTTTCGGTATCAGTTTTGGTTTTGAAATGATGGCCTCTTTTCTGCAGCTCTTCTTTTAAGGCCGGGAAATTATAAACTTCCCCGTTGTAGGCAATCCACACCTGGCCATCTTCATTACTTAGAGGTTGATGCCCGCCTTCAAGGTCGATAATGCTTAATCGCCGAACTCCTAAAGCAACCTGGTCATCTAAGTATAATCCTTCATCGTCAGGGCCCCGGTGGATGATCGTTTGGGTCATGGCTTTCAGCACGGATTTTTGAGGGGGGCCAAACCTCCGAGGTTGAATAAATCCACAAAATCCACACATTTTACCTAGTTGATGTCCTTTTCCGCGGGGATGATTTCTATTTTGAAAAACACACCTAGAAAGCGTCGCTCATCAGACGAATGGTCTTCGAAGTAAGGAATAGAACCTTTCTCTGCCTTTATTTTCAAACGATAGAGATGGATAGCTCGCATCCGAAAAGCTTTAACTGGTTCGAACTCTAGAGTCCCCCATTGTTTATAGCCTAGAACAACTGACTTTTTGGTTTGGCCTACCTGAACGGTAATGCGATTCCTTTTACGGGGATTATTAAGGAGATGAATGACCAGTTTTTCCACGGGGTAATAGGTTTTTAGAATCATTTCTGCTTGATGGGGACCTTTGGTCCAAAAGCCATCAGGTTCCAACCGGGGATGGAAGTTGTCATCAAGAAAATGAAGCCAACCGATATGAGGAGGGGTGCCAATTTCTTGGCGGAAAGCATCGGGATTAGTATTGGTGGGTAAATTGTTAATGAGGGTTAACTCAACCGGAAGCCATTTGAAAGGTCTCTTTTTGGCATGAGTAGCCGGGAACTGGGAGCTTTTCCAGGGGGAAATAAGAATAGGGGAGAGAAAGAGCGAAGCCATCAACCAAATGGAAATGAGATCGCGGCTTTTCAGAGACCGGGGGGAGAGAAAAAAGAAAAGGGGATAGATGTTTAAGAAATAGCGATTGGCTAAAGCCCCGCCTCCTCCAGCATAATTATCGGGCATCAGGAAAATGTAGATTAGGATTTC
>DQWD01000284.1 GCA_011042725.1 Candidatus Aminicenantota bacterium
GCTCGTTGGGGACCCAGCCTCTTCAATACCCATGGCCCGTCGGAGGTACAATGGATTCCTTGCATAGAGGCGATAACTCCCAATTGCCCAAAACGAGGAATATCCTGCGGATGAAGATGTTGGGCATGTTCAATCCGCCATCTCAAATCTTTCTTTTCCGGATGCATCCTAAAAGCTTCTTCATAGATGTTGAGAATTTCCCGATTTGCTCGATCGCCAATAGCATGGGTACAAAGCTGGAAATCATTCTCAATAGCCAGCAAAGCCGTTTGGCGGATAACATCCACGGGAGTGGTGTTGAGGCCTGTACTTGAAGGGAGGTCGAGGTAAGGTTCCAGTAACCAAGCTCCATGCGCTCCTAGCGCTCCATCAATAAATCTCTTAATAGAGCGCACAGTCAGATGATAATCACCATAACCTTCGAAACGATATTTAGCTATTTTTTGGGCTAAGCGGTCATTACTCTCATTGATCATGGGGTATAAACGAATATCTAACTGATTCTCATCAATCATGCGCTTATATAAATCTATTATTTCAAACGAAACCCCGGGATCGTGAACATAAGTAATACCTTTGGCTAAACATTCTTGTTCAGCTAGTTTAACTATTTTGCGTAATTCTTGTTCTTTTTCTTCAGGAGTTTTTTCTGCCTGGTCTTGAGCATAAGCCCGGCTAATTAGAGACTGGGCAGTTTCCCGGAAAACACCAATGGGTTGTCCATCTTTGTCTCTAACAATTTCCCCCCCCGCCGGGTCGGCCGTCTCCCGGGAAATGCCAGCTAACTCCATCGCTTTAGCATTGACCAGAGAAGAGTGTCCACTAGCATGGGTAAGAAGCACCGGGTTATCAGGCGAAACAGCACTTAATTGATGATGAAATGGCAATCCATCAACATTCGGGTCGGGAGTTTTATCCCACTTTTCTTGATGCCAACCTCGTCCGATAATCCACTCTCCAGGTTGAAACCGCTTCACAGCTTCTTTTACCTTGGCCACAATATCATCCCAACTCCGGCAGTCTCTTAAATCGATAGTCATTTTTGATCTTCCAACACTCATAAAATGGGCATGAGAATCAATAAATCCAGGGATCAACGTCTTGCCTGCTAAGTCAATCACCTCAGTTTGTTCCTTAATATAGTCCTCTATTTCTTGGTTTGAACCAGCCGCTACAATCTTCCCTCTTTTAACTGCCAGAGCCTCAGCCTGGGGACTGGTTTCATCAACAGTAATGATCTGGCCATTGATAAAAACAAGGTCAGCTCCTTCTTTTGCCTTTTGACAACCAAGGAAGAATAATGAAAAAGTGACAAATAAGATAGAACTCCAAATTATAGTTTTTTTCATTAACCACCTCTCCTTCTCAAGGTTAATTTACTCGTTAATAATAAGAAGTTTTAGTCCTTAATTTCAAGGAAAAATTATTGATCAGTCAAAAACTAAGACCCATTCCCCAGCCGCCTTGATCTCCCCTTCCTCGTCTTTAGCCGAGAGAAAAAGGCCAAGTAGAATTAGAATGAGTCTCATAATCAGACGCAAGCTTTTAAATGAGAAAAAACTGGTAATCTCCTAGATTAGTAGAAAGGTGATCATTACCTTTTTGACTATCATCCACCAAGGATAATATCAAGCTTGATTCAGAAACGAAAATTAAAATTAAATCATATTAAAAATTTAGCCTTCTGACTAATCATTATGGAGTTGACATGATGATAGCTGTTTTTTCAAGCCAATTCACAGCTTGTTTTCACCACCGATAGACGACCGCCGCCCAGGTAAAACCGGCGCCAAAGGCATCTAACACCAGAATATCGCCTTTCTTCAATTTTCCTGCTTCTTTCAATTCATGGATGGCCACGGGAATGGAAGCCACGGAAATATTACCGTAGCGATGGATATTTACGTAAACCTTCTCCGGAGGCAATTTCAATCTTTGCCCCGTAGCGTCAATAATCCTAATGTTGGCTTGATGAGGGATAAGAAAATCCACGTCTGTTTCCTTTAAGCCCGCCCTTTTTAAAGCTTCCACCGCCGCTTCCCCCATCCTCTTGACAGCATATTTAAAAACTTCGTTACCTTTCATATGGAGAAAATGAAGTCTTTTCTCCACTGAATCATGAGAGGCGGGAATTTTTGTTCCTCCCCCGGGAAGAATAAGCAACTCTCCCAGGGAGCCATCTGCTTTCCAGTAAGAGGAAAGCATTCCCGAATCATCTTTACTCTCTTCAAGAATAACCGCCCCGGCCCCATCGCCAAATAACACACAAGTTGAGCGGTCTTCCCAGTTAGTAATTTTCGTCAATAACTCAGCTCCCACCAGAAGAATCCGCCGGGCGGTTCCACCAAAAATTAATCCTTCGGCGACAATCATTCCATAGAGAAATCCCGTACAACCCGCGGACAAATCAAACGCGGGAACATGATCAGCTTGGAGGTGATGTTGAAGACGACAAGCAGTGGAAGGGAAAATGGTATCGGGAGTGGAAGTGGCCACCAGGATCAAATCTAAATCCTCAGCCTTAAGGCCAGCATCTTGGAGTGCTTGACGGGCAGCTTCCGCCGCTAAATCAGAAGTCGCTTGTTCGGCCGAGGCAATGTGCCTTTCTTTTATCCCGGTTCGAGTGACTATCCATTCATCGGAAGTATCGACCATTTTTTCCAAATCCTGATTGGTCAGGATTTTATCAGGGACATAATGCCCCGTTCCGGTAATTTTAATTTTTCGCTTCTCCATTGACTTTTCCCTCTTTTTAAACTGTGTTCTATAGCACAATTGCCTTTATTTTGCAAATCAATTGGAAAAAAAGGGAAATTTATCAGTTTCCTTAATAAAGAAAGGAGCCCGTTAACATTTTTTTATTGCGCTTATAGAAATGTGTGCCCTAATCAGCTTTATTTTCCCTTCTATCTAAGTTAAAATTTAAAAAAAGGATAAAAAATGAATCCCAGACCATTTCTCGGATGGATTTTTGGTCTTGTTTTCCTTCTTTCCTTCGCCAACCAAATCGTAGCCCAAATGAATATCGGCCAGTACGAGGATGAAGCTCCTCTGTCTACCTGGAACCATTTCGGCTGTCCCACCGCTACTTCCCTTTCTCTGGGAATGTCCCAATTAACATTTCCTTTTGATAACTCAATTGCTCTCACCAACCCAGCGCTTTTGCTCAAATTACCGGATATAACAGTAACTCTAAATGGTTCAATAAACCAAGCTTCTCTCTCCCAATTCGGCCTGGTTAATACTGGGGTATTATTCGCTAACGAAAACCTTTCCCAACGCATCTCAGCTCTCGACTTTGGAGGTTTTTCTCTTAATTACAAGGGCTGGTCCCTGGCTGGAAGTGTTAGCCTTATCGAGTTCTACCACCGCCCCGAGGTTGAACTTCAACAACAATATCAAGGGCAAAATTATTATTCTTTGCGCTTTTCTCAAGATGGTTTCCTTCGCAACTACAATCTGGCCTTGGCTCGGCAAGTAAGACCCTGGTTATTAGTTGGCTTGGGAATTAACCTGATCAGAGGAACTTGGCAACGAGAAGTAAAAGAAGAATGGCTTATCTCCCAAATCACAATTCGAGATTACCGCCAAGAAACCCAACGCGGCTTCTATATTAATGGAGGAATTACTCTGCTGTGGAACGATAACATCTGGACTAGCTTCAGTTTCCGGACTCCCTTTAAAAAAAGAGCCTCCGGCACAAGCGAACTAAGTTACCAAGCAACCTTTACCCAAACCAATATCAGAATCGCGGCTACGGCCGATAATTCCTATCAAATGCCCCTTATCCTGGGAGGAGGTCTTCTTTGGAAGATATCCCCCTCTCTTCTTTTTGTCAGCGAATTGAAATATTACCGCTGGTCAGATTATCAGGTTTATTTTTTTGAGGAGGATCTTATTCGTGAGTTTCGAGATACTCTCCAAGCAGGAGGAGGGCTAGAATATTTGCTCTCCGGGCGATTCCTAGGTTCACCGGTAGAAATTCCCTTGCGCCTCGGAGTGTTCTATGACCCCCAACCTCCCCCAACTCCCCACACAGCCTACCTAGGATATACAGTAGGCTTGGGCTTCAATTGGCCTCATTGGCAATTTAACCTTGGTTTTAATTTCGCTCAACAAAGAGGCAGCGAAGCTAATTTAAATTTCAACAAATTACTTTTGACTATTTCCTACTTTCATTAAATGAAAACATTAAATAAAGAAAAAATGAGTCAAAAAATAATTAAAAACATTGGCTTGTCTTTGAAAAGTTGGGGGCCGATTTTTCTCATCATGGCGATGGCTATGATTATTACTCCCAGCCAAGCTTCCCTTACCGGTGACGAACATCTCGTCATCAGTATCCCCAACCAGAGCAAATATCTGATGCTTCTTAAACCTTATCCACTGGACTATTTAATGGCCTGGGCAGGAAGAATCTACATCGTGGCTCATCCTGATGAATTACAACTGTTTCACGGGTTAGACATTCCATTTCAATTTAAAAATTTAGCGAAAGCCAACAATGAGCCTTCGCCCCTTTCGACCCACTCCAGCCTTAATGGAGCTTATCATTCCTATGCTGAGGTGGAAGCTGAACTATTTAGTCTAGAGGAAACCTATCCTGAAATATGTCAAATTCACAACCTGGGACAAAGCGTGGAAGGCCGGAATTTATATGCTTTGCAAATAACCGACAACCCTGGTCTAGCTGAAAATGAACCAGGTGTTCTTTTCCTGGGGTGCCACCATGCCCGAGAATGGATATCGGTAGAAGTTCCTCTTCTCCTAGCCCAACATTTAGTTAAAAATTATTCCCTTGACCCTGACATCAAAAACCTGGTGAATCAAAGTGAAATTTGGATAGTTCCCTTGGTCAACCCTGACGGGCTAGAATTCAGCATTTATTATTATCGGTATTGGAGAAAAAATCGGCGTAATCTGGGGAATGGGCTTTTTGGAGTTGATCTCAACCGCAACTATAACTTCCAATGGGGATTAGACAATGTGGGCTCCAGCCCCGATCCATCTTCCGCCATCTATCGGGGCCCAGCGCCTTTTTCTGAGCCGGAAACGCAAGCTATTCGCAATTTTATGGATTCTCATCCCACCATCAAGGCTTTAGTCACCTACCATAGTTTTGGACAAGTTATTCTTTATCCCTGGGGCTACACAGAGGAACCCCCGCCCCAAGAGGAATTGTTATCTTCCTTAGCTTGGTCGATGTCAAAAAAAATAGCCGAAGTTTATGGTAACGAATATGACTTTGGTCAGGCAGGGCTTTCTCTATATCTGACTAATGGTGATACTACCGACTGGGCACTGGGTGTCTACGGAATTCCAGCTTTCACCATTGAACTTCCCCCTATCGATAGGTTTTACGGAGGCTTTTTTAACGCTGAAGAAGATATCCAGAAAGTATCCAACGAAAATTTGCCGGCAGCTCTATTCTTGATCAATTGGGCCCTAGAGATAGAAACTGATACTTACCTTTCTCCTCCCGCGGTTCTCCGGTTAGTAAATCCTTTCTTCAAAGAAATAATAAAAAATTAATTCCCCTTGATTAAATCAACCACTTAAATAAAATACAAAAATCAAGAATATCAAAGTTCCTTTAACTGCTTTTTCATCTCTAGCAAATTCTTGTTTATTCTTTCTAATTGATGAGCATAAAGCATCATCGAATCCTCGTTTTTAATCTTTCCCTCTAAGATCTCCCCTAAAGAAATAAAAAGAGGCTTCATCTCTTCCTGGAGTTTATCATATCTGCGAAGAAGCTTCCCTTTCTCTTGGTCATTCCTGACTATTCGACTTTGAATGTCTTTTTTCTTAATTTCAACTTCATCGACTGTTTTTTTCTTCTTCTCGAGAAGCTCCATTTTTTCTTCAAGGGACCTTTTCTTATTCTCTACTTCCTTTTGCTGGTTTAATCTGGCCCGAAGCGTTCTTGTGAATTCTTTCTTTTTTTCCTCCAGCCAATAATAAGTAGATTCAAAGTGTCCTTCTCTCTTCGGCGCTTTCTCTCCTTCCTCATGATTAATCTCTCTCTTTAGATTATTGATCTGCCGGGCTAATTTTTGCTCTTGATGATGAAGGCGGGTTATTTCATCAATAATTTCTTCTTCCTGCTTTTCCAAAATTGCCAACTTATCTTTCAGCGGATTAATCTCTAACTCTAAATCTTTGAGTTGGGAAGAAAAAGTTTGGTCCACATCTCCTAATTGCTGTTTCAATAAAAATATTTCTTGATCCAACTTATTAATTCTTTCTTTCATCTCCCCTTTTTTTTCTTCGATGGTATCTAGTCTATTTCTTAGACCTTCTCCCAAATTAGGTTGAATTCTTTTCTGCCACGCCTTTTCTCCTATTTCCATTAAAATCTGATTTTTCTTTTTTTCCTCCAATCGAATCTGAACCTGCAGTCGCAATTTAGAAAATTTCTTTCTGGCTCCAAAGAAAAAACTATCTAATTTTTTCCTCAAGTCTCGGTCGCGAAGAAAAATAAACACCACCAGTAAAAATATGACACAAACTAAAAACCAGAATATCCAATAAGGCAGGCCATTTCCTTGAGTTAGGTCAATTGTTGACCCAGGGGTGCTTACTGGCTGAAACTTCATCTTAAATTTTGGATATTGTTTTCAATTTTGAGCTTCTTGTCAACTTTTCCCTTATCCTCAAGAGTTATAGTTTTTTTTTCAATGTTGGTTTAAAATAAAAAGCTATGGTCCCTAAAATTCTCGTTCATATTTGCTGTGCCCCTGATGGACTTTACGTCTTGAAACTCTTGCAGACATCATATAACGTCACTGGCTTTTTTTACAATCCCAATATTCATCCCGGGGAAGAATATCGGCTTCGTCTCGAGGAAACACTGAAAATAGGAGAACTTTTGGAGGTACCAATAATAGTTGGCGACTATGAAGCTGAGAAATGGTTTTCCTTAACTAGAAACTTCAAAGATGAACCAGAGAAAGGCCGCCGCTGTGACCTTTGTTATGCTTGGCGATTAAATAAAACAGGCTGGCAAGCCAAGCAAAATGGTTTTAATTATTTTACGTCTACTTTAACTGTAAGTCCCTGGAAAAAAGCACCGGTAATCAATAAAATTGGCCGGATGCTGGGGAAAAAATGGGGCGTAAATTTTCTGGAGGCAGATTTCAAAAAAAAAGATGGATTCAAAAAAAGTGTCGAACTCTCCCGCCAATACGGGCTCTACCGCCAAAAATACTGTGGCTGTCTTTACAGTCAAAAATAACCAACTAAAAGAAATTGTTCTCGCCCTCGAAAAACTGAATTGGCCCCCCGACCAGGCTGTAGAAGCAACCTTCTTTGGCATCGTCCAAGGCGTTGGCTTCCGTCCTTTCCTTTACCGGATTGCCCATGAATATCACTATAAGGGATGGGTAAAAAATATCGGCTTTGGAGTTAAACTTCATCTTGAAGAACAGGGAAAAAAACCCTATCCTCAGTTTTTTCAAACTTTACTGGAGAAACTTCCGCCTTTAGCTGCAATAAAAAAAATAGAAATATCCCTTGCTCCTCTTGAGAATTGCTCAAAATTTACTATCAAAGCTTCTCAACAAGAAGAAAGCTTTGTTTTCATTTCTCCTGATATCTCAGTTTGCGATCCTTGTTTACAGGAAATGTATGATCCGCGTAATCGTCGTTATCGATATCCTTTTATTAACTGCACTGATTGTGGACCGCGTTACACTATTGTTCAGCAACTTCCTTATGATCGTCCTCAAACAACAATGAGTGAATTTACCCTTTGCCCCGCTTGTCAGCAAGAATACGAGAATCCGCTTGATCGCCGCTATCATGCCCAACCTATTGCTTGCCCCCAATGCGGACCCCAAATAAGACTATTGGAGGCCCAAACTAGAACTCAACTCCAAGGAGGAATAAGAAAAGCGGCTCAGCTTATCAAAGAAGGTTTTATTGTCGCGGTGAAAGGTCTTGGCGGTTTCCATTTAGTGGCTGATCCTTTCAATCACCAAGCAGTGCAGCGCCTAAGAAAAATAAAAAAGAGAGACAAAAAACCATTCGCTCTCATGGCCCGTTCTCTCGAGGTTATCGAAAAGTTTGCCTATCTCACCGCTGCTGAAAAGCAATGGCTTGTTTCTCCCCGCCGTCCGATTGTTCTCCTTCGAAAAAAGCAAGACATCCCCGGAATAGCTCCTTTTCTGAAAGAAATGGGCTTCATGCTTCCTTATACCCCCCTTCATTACCTTCTTTTAGATGAAATTGAACTCGTCATTGCAACCAGTTCCAACCAAAAAGATGCCCCGATAATGAAAGATGACCACCAGATTGATGATCTTTGTGACTTTATCTTAACTCACAATCGCCCTATCCAAATGCGAGCCGATGACTCAGTCTTAAAAGTGGTTAATGAGAAACCTTTATTTTTACGCCGGGCGCGAGGATTTGTACCTTATCCTCAGCCTGTTCCTCAATTTTTAGATATCCCTGCCGAGATAATTGCCCTTGGTGGAGAATTAAAGGACACTATTTCCCTCTATAAACAAGGCTATGTAGTCACAAGTCAATTTCTGGGTGACCTTGATGATTACGAGAACCTTTGTTATTTCGAAGAAACACTCCTCCATCTTCAAAAACTTTTCACTGTTAAACCGCAGCTTCTGATCACTGATCTCCATCCTCACTTTCGAACCACAAGTTATGCTCAAAAACAGAAAACCCCTCACCTCCAAATTCAACATCATTTTGCTCATTCCTTAGCTCCTCTTCTCGAACATGGCTACCTCAGCCAGAAGAAAGTTTTAGGTGTTTCGTGGGACGGATTTGGATTAGGAGCAGACAATCACGCATGGGGGGGAGAATTTTTGCTCCTTAACTATTCATCATTTACTCGCTTGGCGCATTTTAGGGAGGCCCCTTTACCTGGAGGCGATTTAGCCGCCCGTCAACCTTGGCGAATGGCCCTTTCTTACCTTTACACCTACTTTGGAAGCTCATTCTCCCCAATAGAGGCTCTCGAAAAAATACCTACTCAAAAAAAGAACCTTCTCATCCAGATGATCGAGCAGAAACTAAACTCCCCTCCTACTTCGAGTTGTGGCCGCCTTTTCGATGCGGTGGCCTTCTTAGCCCAGGTGGCTCCTTCGGAAATCGAATTTGAAGCTGAGGCGCCAATGAGATTAGAAGCTCTAGCTGAGGAAAAAATAACCACCTCAACTTATCCCTATTTAATTGAAAAAAAGCAATTTCCTTGGATCATCAACTTCTTTCCCCTTTTTGAACACCTGCTTTCTGATATTAAGCAAAGAAAAAATATTGAATTCATAGCCACCAAATTCCACAATACCCTCGTTGAACTGATTGGGAAGGTGGCCGAAGCGGCCAGGAACCAATTCAAAATCGACACGGTTGTCCTCAGCGGCGGGGTTTTTTTAAATTCGTTTTTACTGCGGAGGGTAGAAATTCTTCTCCAAGAAAAAGGATTCCAGGTGCTTCGTCCTCAATTATACTCACCCAACGATGAGTCGCTCTCCCTTGGCCAAATCGCCTATGCTCTCAACTATCTCCGGCGAAATAAAGATAAGAAATAAAAAAAGACCACTTCAATTTCACTCTCTTGCCAGTCGAACAAAATACTCGTTATAGTTATTGCCACTTCCCTCTAATTGGTAATCCCCCCAACAAGTTAAAACCAATATTGATTAAAGAAACAATTAATAAACCAAGTAAACTAAAACCGATCATCCCTAAAACAGCTCCCCCAAGACCAAATAAAATACCTCCATAAAGGTTGCCTTGAATATTTTGGAAAAAGGCTGGCCACCGGGCAATTAAAGT
This sequence comes from Candidatus Aminicenantota bacterium, assembly GCA_011042725.1. Classification (GTDB taxonomy): domain Bacteria; phylum Acidobacteriota; class Aminicenantia; order Aminicenantales; family Aminicenantaceae; genus JdFR-80. The sequence continues at coordinate 9,805 of DQWD01000284.1, forward strand.
TAAAGGAAGATTCATCACTCCCAGAATAATACCAATAATCATTCCCAAGAAAGTGCCAATTATGCCCCAGAAAAGGGTAAAAGTGAGGGGATGGATACCTTTGATAACGAGTTGGGAAGTGGGATTTTTCTCTAAATTTGTCTTGGTTGTTGTTCTTATCCCTTCTTCAAAAAATGGTTTTTGGGGTTCTTTTTCGGGGGCAAGAATCGAGGTCGAATTAGCTTCACTTTTCTTTTCATTTAACTCACTTCCACAGTATTGGCACACTTCATTACTAAGATCATTTTCATAACCACAATAAATACAAATTGCTTTTTGCTCATTGAGTGAGGGAGGTTGCGACTCGACCCATTTTTCTCCATCAAAATAGTACCATTTCCCTGTGCGAGCACCCAGGGTCCAACATCTCCCCTGTCGATCTTTTATTCTTAATTCCTTCAATCGCTGTTTATATTCCTGACGGGTGATACGATTGAGGCGATATTGCTTTTTGAGAAGACGGAATTCTTTTTCTATTTCGATAAAATTGGTTTCATCATTCATGAATAACTTCTCTCTTTAATTTCACTTCTGGCGCCTGAAACCTTTTCTAATAATTTAACTTTATTCTTTCCCTCTTGCAACTTCTTTAAATCTAAAGGAAACACTTCTAAAATCGTTTCCTCTTTGTTTTTTTTCTTCGCTGAGCTTGAAAATTTTTCTCTTTCCTCAAATTTCCCGTGCCTAATTCAATTATTAAATCTACTAAGTTCTTTAAAATAAGCAAGATTCGTCTAAGTTATTGATAATAAACCAGTTACTAAATGACAAAATTTTGTGCATTTTGTCATATTCTTAAGAAATGACTATATTTCGACTCCTCAACCCCGCAACTTTTCCACAAATTTTCCACAATTTTTGTGAAAATATCCGAGTAATAAAATCACCTTAACCCCTCAAATTCGAAAGTAAATCAAAGAGGGTATATCCTTTAATCGGGTCAGGTATAAAGGAGAGAATAAAGATTATCAACGTCAGCCACCCAATTAATCGTCGAGAAGAAGAAAGTGGCTCATCTTCATCTAAAAGACGGGGATGTTTCAATCCAATAACAGAAATAATAAAAGCCCAGAACAGCCAGCCAATCCAAAAAAATACTCCCATAACCACAAAAAAAATAATCACCAGGGGGGTTAATCTTCGCGACCGGGGGCCCAGAAGAGCATAAATCACATGCCCTCCATCAAGTTGACCAATGGGGAAAAGATTAAAAGCAGTGACTAAAATCCCCACCCAGCCGGCAAAGGCTATGGGATGTAAAATTATATCATTTCCGGGAGAAACATGGCCCAGAACTAAGCGAGTGATAAACTTCAAGATCAGGGGCTCACCAAAAATTATACTTTCCTCCTGAGACATAGAAGGAACAACTCGGGACAAAGAAAGCCCATAGGCTAAAGCAGGGAGAGAAAGAAAAAAGCTGGTTAAAGGACCAGCCACTCCAATATCAAAGAGTTGCTTTTTCCTGGTTATTGGAGATTTAATCTTAATAAAAGCTCCCAAAGTTCCGATTAAAGTCGGAGCTGGAATAAAATAAGGCAAAGTAGCTCGCAGATGATAATGACGGCAAGTTAAGAAATGCCCCAATTCGTGAGCTGACAAAATACCTAGAAGCACAGCCACATATACCCCAGCTAATACCAATACTTGGTCATTAAGAAAAAGCTGGAGACCAGCTTCTTTATTTGACTCAATTTCCCCAATCTTATCAGCAAAAATAAAACTTGCGCTCCAAGTAAGGCCAACTAAATAAGTAGAAATGATGGTAGCTATAAAAAGGACTAAATTTAACCAGAATTTAAGGGGCTGATGGGAATTCTCAGGCGATAGGAAATACTTCTGCTCCCTTGCCGGATTAAAATCTCCCATTTTGGTAAAAAGAAAGTAGGAGCAACCCCTCGCCCCCACTTTCGGAATATTTAAAGTCTAATTAATATAGCTTGGAATTTAGTTTTATTCGCCGTGGAGGGCTTTATACTTTTCCTCCAGCTCTTCTCTTGATTCTTTATGGTTAGGATCAGGAACACAGGCATCAACTGGGCAAACTGCCGCACATTGAGATTCCTCATAGACAGGAATGCATTCAGTGCATTTTTCAGCATCAATAACATAAATTTCATCCCCGGCTTCAATTGCTTGATTGGGGCATTCAGGCTCGCAAGCTCCACAATTAATGCATTCTTCAGTAATCATATAAGCCATCTTTGTCCTCCTCGAATAAAATTGAATTCATATTATATAAATTTTTTCTTCTTTTACAAATACCTTGTCCGTCCACTCTGTTGTTTGTTACTTCGCCTCTTTTTCTTCTCCTTCACCGTTAATCTTTAAAGCCAAGTTCCTGGTCGGCAGGTCTTTATCTTCATTTGCCAGTGCTACTTTCTCGCCATTGAAGCCAGA
>DQWD01000015.1 GCA_011042725.1 Candidatus Aminicenantota bacterium
CCCTCCTGCCTCAACCAAGCTAAAATTCACTGAATTTTTCCCGGGGAGTATTACAAACTGGGCACTTTTCCGGGGCATCCCCTTCCATAGTAAAACCACAGACCGGACAAACGTAAATCGGACCTATCTCCAGATCCTTCCCCTGACTCAGAGCCTCTTTGGCCTGGCGATACAATTCAGCATGAACTTTCTCTGCGGCCAAAGCCCAAGTAGTGCTTAATTCCGCTTGTTTTTCGCCCTGTTCCTGGGCGATTTTAATATAGGCGGGATACATCTCGTCCACTTCAAAATCTTCACCATCCACCGCCGCGGCCACATTTTCAGCTGTCGATTTTATTTCCCCCAACGCCCGAAGATGATTATGGGCATGAATCTGTTCGGCATAAGAATTAGCCCTAAAGAGACGGGCGACCTCGCGCAAATTTTCTTTGGCTGCTTGCTCGGCAAAAATCATGTATTTCATATGGGCTTGACTTTCACCAGCAAAGGCATCCCAGAGATTTTTCTCCGTCATCTTTTTCATTTTAATTAGCCTCCTATTTCACTATTAGAATGAATAATCTTTTTTATCTTATAATTAATATCAATTAATATATAATATTAAATTGAAATCATTTTTTCAATCGCGGTTAAGGCTTTCTCCCGAATATCGGCGGGGATTTCGACTTGATAACGAGCTTTCTCCAGGGCATTCAGCACACTCAATAAATTTATTTTTTTCATGTCCGAACAAAGAGCTGTTTCTTTAAGGGGAATAAACTCGACGCGAGGATTTATCTTCTGAAGCCGGTGGATGATTTCCACTTCGGTGCCGATGATAACCTGGGAAGCTGAAGTTCGGGCTGCTTCTTTAACCATTTGCCCTGTCGAAAACACCTTATCCACTCGATCAATAACCTCGGGACGGCATTCAGGATGCGCCCAGATTTCCGCTTGAGGATACTGGCGTCTTTTTTGCTCCACATGTTCAAGGTGAATGTTATTATGAACATAGCAGTACCCATTCCAGGGAATAATCTTTTTCTTTGTTTGGCGGGCCGCATAATGAGCCAAGTTTTTATCAGGGACAAAAAGAACCACCTCATCATTAACTGCTTCCACCACGCGGAGAGCATTGGAAGATGTACAACACAAGTCAGACTCAGCCTTAACTTCGGCTGAACTATTAACATAGCAAATGACTTTTTTACCGGGATAGTTCTTCTTCCACTCCTGAAGCTCCGCGGCGGTAATCATATCAGCCATTGGACAGCCCGCATTTTTTTCGGGAAGAAGAACCATTTTTTCTGGAGAAAGCATCTTAGCTGTCTCAGCCATGAAGTGCACACCACAGAAAACAATGACTTTTTCCTTGAGAGTGGCCGCTTTTTGACTCAACTCCAAGGAATCACCCACAAAATCAGCTACATCTTGAACATCTGCTATTTGGTAGTTATGGGCCAAAATTATTGCGTTGTGTTCTTTTTTTAATTCCGCAATCCGGGCTAATACTTCTTTTTTTGTCATGTTTCAAACCATCCTCGTTTCTTTTATTACATCCTCATCTCTTTTATTAATTGTCGCTCCCCTCCATCCTTTATTCTTAGTCACCCTTTATTTTTTTGACATAGATCTTGATTACTTCGTCATCTTCCTCAATCCCGAGTAATTCATGTCCCGTCTGACGACACCAGGCAGGGATATCTTCTTTAATTCCTTCATCAGTGGCAATTATCTCTAATACTTGGCCTACCTCCATTTCTTTGATCTTTTCTGAGGTTTGGATTATCGGCATTGGACAAAGAAGGCCAAAACAGTCTAGGGTGTGATCAGCTTTCATGTTAATTGTTAGTAAACATTTCCTGATTCCCCCTTCAGACCCTGACTCTAGTAGCTCCACAGTGAGGGCATTTATCTCCTTTTTTTCGGGGCAAACCACATTCCGGGCATTCTTCCAGCTCAATCTGGCAAGCGCGGCAATATTCTTCCAATCCTTTGAGAGGCCCTTCACAGTAAGGGCAACTTATCTCTCTCGGCTTCTCCTTTTCGGAAACGGTTTTCTCCGCTTTCTCGTCTTCTTCTTTCTGGCTTTGTTTTTGCAAGTAATCTTCAATAGCTTTGTGCAAGGCATCGGCCCCAAGATTTGAACAATGAAGCTTATTCTTAGGCAATCCCCCAAGCTCTTCAGCTACCATTTTATTGGTGATCTTCAGGGCTTCTTCAATCGTCTTTCCCATGGCTATCTCGCTGACCATGCTGGAAACAGCAATAGCTGCACCACAGCCAAATGTCTGAAATTTAATATCTACCAAGCGATTATTTTCAACCTTGATATAAAAAGTCATCATATCGCCACAGACAGGGTTACCTACTTCCCCGACACCATCGGCGTCTTCAATCTTTCCCACATTGCGAGGATTCTGAAAATGCTCCATAACTTTTTCACTGTAAATCATTTCTGACCCTCCTTAAATTGAGCATATAAGGGAGACATCTTTCTTAATCTCGTGATGATCGGGGGAAATACTTCTAAGAGATAATCAATATCTTCCTTTGTATTCCCGTTAATTAAAGAAAAAACGATCGAGCCTTGGGCAAGAGCATGATCTAAGCCCATGGCCAGAAGAACATGAGAAGCTTTTAAAGCCCGCGAGGTGCAGGCTGACCCACTAGAGGCGGCTATTCCTTTTAAGTCAAGGTTAAGCAGCATCGCCTCTCCCTCGATAAATTGGATACAAAAACTTGCATGATACGGCAATCGGTCCTGGGGATGGCCGGTTAAAATCACCTGCTCAACCTGGCGGGGTAACTCTGAAATTAATTGATCCCGGAGCGGAATTATCTTTTTTTGCCAATCTTTCATCTTTTCTTTAGCCAAGAAGGCTGCCCGGCCCAGGCCAACAATTCCGGCCACATTTTCGGTGCCGGCGCGCCGGCCCCCCTCCTGAATTCCTCCATCCACCAAGGGGAAAAGACGGGTTCCTTTTTTGACAAACAACGCCCCCACTCCCATGGGGCCGTAAAATTGGTGTCCCGCCAAAGAAAGAGAGCTAACAGGGAAACTTTCAACATCTACTGGCAAATTTCCCACATAAGCAACTCCATCAGTATGAAATAAAACTTCTTTCTCCGCGCAAATAAAGGCGATCTCTTTAAAGGCTTGAATAGTACCTACTTCACTATTAGCCATCATCACCGCCACCAGGATGGTTTGAGGTTTAATGGCCCGTCGCACCTCATCGGGGTCAACTCGTCCATAGGAATCCACCGGCAAAGTCTCCACCTCAAAGCCCAGTTTCTCGAGAAACTTTCCAGAATGGAGTACCGACTGATGCTCAGTGCTGGAGAGAAGAAGATGATTGCCTTTTTTTTGGTACGCCAGAGCCAAGCCTTTTAGGGCTAGATTATTGGCTTCAGACCCACTAGAGGTGAAAATGATTTCTTCGGGGCGAGAATTAATCAAACTGGCGACCTGTTCCCGAGCATTCTCAATGGCCTCTCTTGCTTCCTGCCCAATAAAATGAAGACTTTGCGGATTGCCAAATTTTACCCCCAGAAAAGGCTCCATGGCTTTTTGGACTTCTGGGGCAACGGGAGTCGCCGCAATATGGTCAAGATATGCTCTTCTCACCTTTTTCTTCCCCCTCCAGCCGAAGAAGTTAATAAAAACAATGATTAAACGGCCACAACTTCTTTAACCTCAGGGATTTCTTTCTTTAAAATCCGTTCAATGCCCATCTTTAAAGTCATCTGAGCCATGGGACATCCGCCGCATGCTCCAGTCAAACGGACCTTAACCACTCCATCTTCAATATCAACCAACTCAACATTGCCTCCGTCGGCAACTAGAGCGGGCCGAATTTTTTCCAAAGTTTTTTCTACTTTTTCTTTCATAATTACCTCCTCAAATTAGCGACGACTGGTCAATTAACATTGACTTGGTCAGCATTTAATTATTATAAAACTTATTGGCCTTCAAGTGCAAAATATAAGCCTCTAAAGTTTTCTCCCCTCCTAGTTCTAGCCAGGTCGATAACGGAAACCAAAAATTCTTCTTTGCTCTTAAACTTCGGACAAAATCCCACCACTGACGACCACTTCCACTCTCCAAAAATTTCCACCAAAAAGGCCAAATCATTGTTTTTCCTAACCTCTATTTATATTTCCTATCATATCTATCGGTAATATAATCTTAAGCTTTTTCTTCTTCATTGTCAATAAAATTTGTTATATATTTTTTATTTAATATATTTTTCCAAAGCACGATTTAATTCAATCCTCTAATCGCTTTCACTGAAAAGGAGAGAACAATCCTTTTTTCCCTAATAGCAACTTTCTTTAAAAAAAAGCAGCGATCTCGGCCTATCTGTTAAACCAGCCATGAAAAAGTACTCCGGCTCCTCATTTGCCGGCATTATTAACAATCTCAAATTTCACTTGGGGGAGGCAGGTAAAGAAAGATTAATTTAGCTCTTGGTTCAAACAATCTTTGACTCTCTGGAGATTGACTAACTCAGCTAACTCTCTATCCTTAATTACGGTTTCAGAACGCTCTTTTCCAGTGGAGACAATGGCTATTTTCACGGCCAAATTATCTTCAAGAAAAGAAATAAAGTCTTTAAATGCGGCGGGTAACTCCTCCCAAGAAGAAACCCCTTTTAGGGGTGTTTTCCATCCCTTGAATGTTTTGTAAACAGGTTCGACCTTTTCCAGAAGCCAGCTCTCAGAGGGAAACTCGGTGATCACTGTCCCTTTATATCGATAACTCACACAAACCGGAATCTCATCCAAATCCTCTAAAACATCTGGTTTCATCAAAGCTATTCTGCTTACACCATTTATCCGGCAGGCATACTTGACCGCGACTAAATCGAACCACCCACACCGCCGGGGACGCCCGGTAGTAGCTCCAAACTCATTGCCTCTCTCTTGAAGTCTACTGGCCATTTGAGGCTCCGCCTCGCTAGGAAAAGGTCCTCCCCCAACTCTGGTAGTGTAGGCCTTGACGATTCCCAGAACATTACTAACTTGGGAGGGAGGCAAGCCTAAGCCAGTGCAAATTCCTCCTGCCGTGGCATTGGAGGAAGTAACATAAGGATAAGTTCCAAAATCAATATCAAGCAGGGTACCTTGGGCACCCTCAAACAGGATTCTTTTTCCTTTCTTTATTTCTTCATTCAAAACTGCTGTTATTTCGCGGACAAAGGGTTTTAGCCTCTCACCAAAATTTTGATAATCGCGGACAATTTTTTTCTCATCCAGGGAAGCAAAATTAAAACGCTGGAAGATTATGTTTTTCTGATCCAAATTCAAGCCAACCTGCTCTTCCAAAAAAGCTGCATTTACTAAGTCTCCAGCTCTTATTCCTAAACGGCCATATTTATCAACATAAGCAGGACCAATTCCCCGAAAAGTTGTTCCTATCTTTTTTGCCCCCCGTATCTCTTCTTGAATTTTTTCTAATTCTAGATGATAAGGTAAAATTATGTGAGCCCGATCACTAACGATAATTTTCTTCTCATCCAGGGGGACAATCTTTTTGACCATTTCTAATTCTTCAAAAAAGGCTTGAGGGTCGATGACGACACCATTGCCAATGACACATAACTTCCCGCGATGCAGGGCTCCCGAGGGAAGAAGATGAAGAACCACTCGCTGTTGGCCAATACAAACCGTGTGTCCGGCATTATGCCCCCCCTGATAACGAGCCACAATGTCGAAAGAAGGAGTCAATAAATCTATTACCTTCCCTTTTCCTTCATCACCCCATTGAAGTCCGATAACTGCCAGATTTTTCATTGTTTAACTCCTCACATTTACCTTCCACCCCTCACAATCTCCCGATGGATTCTAGCAGATTAGAGACAAATGGACAAGATTAAAAGACCAAAGTTACTTGGAAAAAATAAGTATCATCTTTTTTAGTTTCATCCTTCCGGTTCTTATTCCAGTCATATTCAAACTTGAAATAAACCTTGTCCACCAATGGATAAATCAATCCCAAAGTCCAACGTTGCCTTTCCCAATCGATTCCCTGGCCGGGAAAGGAGGGAGCAGTAAAACCTGGCCCATGAAATTCATCACGGTAATTAATTTCTTGGAAACTAACAACCGGACGGAGTCCAAAAAGGGTTAGCGAGGCTTGCAGATAAATTCCCTTGGCCTTTCCTTGGGCAAAGGCAGAAGGAACTTCGAGAGAACCAAGAATATATTCTCCGATTAGAGACGAATTTTTTCCTCTCCAGGCCAGATGGTAGCCATCTAGAACCAGTTGTCGTTGGCCTTGGTCATCATATTTCCCCTGTTGGCGGGAATAACCAAGCTGAAAACCTTGACCTAACTCCCAGGTAATTTTTCCTCCGATGGCTTTGTTTCGATTATGATCAATGAACTGTTGTCCCTCAGCAAGGGAGGAAGCTTCGGTTAATCCATTGCCCAAATAAAGCCAATAACTAAAATCACCCCAGGATCCCAGGACGACCACCCCCATATCTCGCCACCGATAAGGTAATATGTATTCATAAGTTAAGGGTTGACGGATCAAAGAACTTTGGTAAGGAAGCGAATTCTCGTTATAGTAGCCAAAAGGAACTAGATAAAGACCAAAAATGGTGGTCAACTTAGAAGAAAAACGCCACCGCAACCAGGCTTCATCCAACTGAATTTCATCTCTCCCCACCAGGTAAAATTGCCCATAAAAATCTAATTGCGGGTTTATCGCCTCGGCAAAGCTGGCTCCCAACTGGGGCCGTTGAAAACTTCCCAAAGAAAAAGAAGTGTCTTCTTGGCCTTTAGCATACTCAGCCGCCATAAAAACAGAAATTTTGGCCCAACTTGACCAAGTTAAGGTCAAACACAAGAGTAATAAAAGAAATGTTTTTGAAAAAAAGCTATTTTCCTGGTTAACTTTCATTTTTCACCTAAAAAATCAAATTCATCATCAAAGATCTTTTCTCCCCATTTCGAAATATTTTTTTTATTCTTAATGGTTTTTTCATTGTTGAGATCGAAAAGGAATGGTTAACTCACTTTCCGGAAAAAATCTTTACTCACGCCACATAGGGGACAAGTCCAATCATCGGGTAATTCTTCAAATGGAGTCCCGGGAGGAATGCCATTAGTCTCATCACCAACTGCTGGATCATAAATATAACCACAAGCTGTGCATTCCCATTTTCCCATCTATTTCTCCTTAAATTTAATTTTTCATTTTTTATTTAGCTAGGGCCTTTTTTGGGCTAATGAGTTGATTAATTCCTTTCTTCGCTAGAGCCAAGTTATCTCTTCTGCTGAATTTCATACTTTTTTTATCATTATAGAAGAATTTATCGTCTTTAAGCAATTATAATCTCCCTTCAAAAATATCAAAGTAGTTGCCTTTTGTCTGACCTAGCTAAAGACACCATTTTTATAGATTTCAGAGCTTCTCGGAAACATCTCTTCAAGCTTGATTAAGTTGACCTTAACTTTTGACTCAAATAATAAGCAATAAACGATAATTAGTTCCAAATTCGTCACCTCTGCGGATAAGACTGTCAAGAAAAATAAAGAGCCGGTTGTCATTTTTCTGCCTCGGTTTTCAAGATAACCAGACTCTCCCCCCTAAAACTTGAATTTCCAACTAAAATTAATTATCATGATTTTTCTGACATGAACGGAAACAGATTTAAATTCAAAGCAGTAATAGCCCTAATCTCAGGCTGGCTTATCCCTGGATTAGGCCATTTATGGATCAAAAAATATAACCGAGCAATCATCTTTTTCTGTTGTATCGCCCTAATGACCATCTTGGGTCTAATTATGAAAGGCCGGGTTTATTCTTTCGAGACCCAAAATCCGTTGACCATTTTAGCCTTTTTTTCTGACTTAGGTAACGGTCTTTTTTACCTTTTAACTCGCTGGCTGGGATGGGGAGTAGGCAATCTCAAAATGTCGACATTTGAATACGGGACGGCCTACATTGCGGGGGCAGGTTTACTAAATTATTTGGTTGCTCTTGATGCTTATGATATCGCCCGAGGAAAGAAAAAATGATTTTCCGCAGCCATCTCTTGTCGATGATCGTTTATTCCCTGTTAGTCTGCCTAGTACTTGCTCAAATTAGAAGAAGCACTCGCCGCGAGCAAATACGTTATTTTATCTCTTTGTTTCTAATCATGATCATGGGCGCTCTTCTTTTTGGCTGGTTCATGTTTCTTTTTGCTCGCTAATATTATTCGCCCAAATCTCTTGCCCAGGAGAACGGGGAATGGGCTTAAATCTTTTCCTTGTCAATCAATTTTAAATCAAGTTTGCTTTATCATTTCGCTTTAAATTCTATTTTCACTATCTCTTTCTATCTTCAATTACCGTTTTTTATATGATATAATCCACATCCAATTATGAGTCTAGATAAATACGAAATAACCATCGGCTTGGAAATCCATGCTCAACTTTTGACCAAATCCAAACTTTTCTGCGCCTGCAGCACTCAATACGGAGAAACCCCTAATTCTCAGACTTGTCCTGTCTGTCTAGGGCTCCCTGGAGCTTTGCCAGTTTTAAACGAAGAAGCAGTACGGATGGCCATTAAACTTGCTCTAGCGATCGGAGCCAAAATAAACCAGCGATCCATTTTTGCTCGCAAGAACTATTTTTATCCTGACCTTCCTAAAGGCTACCAAATTACCCAGTATCACATTCCCGTGGCTGAAGATGGCTACTTAGAGATCGAGTTGGGCGATGGCCAAAAGAAGAGAATTGGCATCGAACGAATCAACTTGGAAGAAGATGCCGGTAAATCACTTCACGAAGGTTTTCCCGACTCAGACGAGAAATCCTACATTGATTTCAATCGAAGCGGTGTTCCTCTTCTGGAAATAGTGGGTCGACCAGAAATAAATTCACCCGATGAAGCTGTCCAATTTCTCCAGCTCTTCCGCATTATCCTCCAGTATCTAGAAATTTGTGATGGCAATATGGAAGAAGGAAGTTTACGTTGTGATGCCAACTTGTCTCTTCGCCCCAAAGGATCTTCTGAACTGGGAACCAAGACGGAAATTAAAAATTTAAACTCCTTCCGTTTTCTCCAAAAAGCCCTAAGCTATGAGGCTCTTCGTCAAAGTGAAAGACTAGCTAAGGGATTACCCATTCTTCAAGAAACCAGGCTTTGGGATGAAAAAAAAGGGCAGACTTTTCCCATGCGGAGCAAAGAAGAAGCCCACGATTACCGCTACTTCCCCGAACCGGACTTGCTGCCCCTAGTCATATCCAAAGAATTAATCCAGAATGTCCAGGAAGCGTTGCCGGAACTTCCCCAAGAAAAAAAGCAACGCTTTATCCAGGAATATGGGTTGCCCAACCATGATGCCCAGCTTCTCACCAGTTCCCGCCAATTAGCTGACTATTACGAGGCCGTGGCTCAAAATTGCGGTTTACCCAAGCAGGCTAGTAATTGGGTAATGCGAGAAGTCCGGCAAACCTTAAAAGAAAAAAATTTAAACATCGAAGATTTTCCTCTCGCCCCCCAAAACCTCGGAGCTCTAATCCAGCTTGTCGAGAAAGGCACCCTCTCTATTAGAGTAGCCAAAGAAGAAGTGTATCCAGAAATGTTAAGGACTGGAAAGCCTCCCCAGGTGATAATTGAAGAGCGAGGATTAACTCAAATCTCGGATGAGAAACAACTCTTGAGCCTTGCTCAAGAAATTATTAGTTCTAACCCCAAGCCCTTCCAGCAATACTTGCAAGGGAAAACCCAAGTAGTGGGATTTTTCATCGGCCAAATGATGAAAGCCACCCGGGGCAAAGCCAACCCTCAACTCGTCAAAAAAATCATTACCGAGGTTCTCGAAGAAGAAAAAAGAAAGCACCATGAATAAATAGCCTAATTTAGAAGGTAAGATAATTAGCGAGGATGTTTTTTTAGCATGCTTTTTAGAGCTAAAATTGGTGGGCCTGCAACTCTTTCCTTCCTCATCATAACCAGCACTCTAACTTTTAAATTAAAATGAAAGACTTGAGGAGCTCTGTCCTTCAATAAAGACAAAATGATTGAACTCTATCGGATTTGGAAGCAATATCGCCAACCTCACTGGGCTCTCTCGGATGTCACTTTTACTGCGGAAAAAGGAGATTTTTGGTTTGTGACCGGGCCCAGCGGCTCGGGAAAAACAACTCTCTTGAAAATTATCTACCGGGAAATCAGACCCACCTCTGGGCAAATCATTATCAATGGCCGCAATATCCTGCGTATCCCTGACCATAAAATTTATAACTTACGGCGGAAAATGGGGATTGTGTTTCAAGATTTTAAACTTCTTTTTCATAAAAGAGTTTTTGATAATGTCGCCGTGGTTCTGCAAGTCCTAGGCCGACCTAAGAAAGAGATCCGGCGGCAGGTTTTTCAAGCTCTGCGGATGGTTAATCTTCACCATAAAATGTGGGATTTCCCTTCGCAACTTTCCTATGGTGAACAACAACGGGTAGCCATCGCTCGGGCGGTGGTTAACCAACCCCAGATTATCCTCGCTGATGAACCCACTGGCAACCTGGACCCCGAACTAGCCTTTGAAATAATGAGTCTCTTCAAAGAAATAAATTCCCAAGGCGCCACAGTTATCATCTGCACTCACGACCGGGAACTAATTCGTCACTTTGGGGAAAAAATACTTTTTCTCTACCAAGGAAAAATTCTAAGAAAGGAAACACTCTAATTGTGGTTCAACAGATAAAATATTTTCTAAAAGAAACTGTTTTTAATTTATGGCAGTTCAGAGGGAGAAATATTTTTTCGGTAACAATTATCTGTCTGTCTTTTTTTATTTTGGGAATTTTTCTAAGCCTAGCCAACAACCTTCGCTATACAGCTCAACAAATCACCCAAAATAGGCACGCTGTTTTTTTCCTTAAAACTAACATTTCACCCGAGGAAAAAAGAGCAATTGAGGGGAAGTTAAGTAACTCAGAAATCATCGCCACGTTCAATTATGTTTCCCCTGATGAGGCCGCCCAAAAATTTAAAGAAAAATTCCCTCAACTGAGCCGCATTGTTGATAGTTTAGGATTTAATCCTTTTCCGCCATCTATCGAGGTTACTTTCAATCAAAAATCACTTTCTTCTCAGGTTCAGCTCTTATTAAAAGAAATCAAAGAAGCTTCTGGGGTGGAAGAAATTCAATATAACCTCAAATGGGTAGAGAGAGTCAATGCCTTGGGCCGCCTCCTAACGGCCATTGGGCTTTTTCTGGGAGGCATTTTAATCCTGGCCTCTTTCTTCATCATTTCCAATGTGATCAAACTAAATGTTCTTTCCCGGAAAGACGAAATCGATATCCTTCGCTTGGTCGGAGCCTCAAATTTCTTTATCCGCGTTCCCTTTGTTTTAGAAGGGATGACTTTGGGGCTTATCGGAGGCCTCATTTCCTTGGCCCTTCTTTTCCTAACTATCCAGATTATTCCCCTTTACCTCGGAAGTTCTCTCGGAGCCCTGACAGAATTAATCCAATTTCGTTATCTCTCCTTCTCCCAGTCTATATTTCTCGTTTTTTCAGGAATGGTAATTGGGTTACTAGGAAGCATGAGCTCAGTTTCTAAATTTCTCAAGGAAGAATAATAACTTCCTCGAAAAGGCAAAGTTTTTCTCTCGCCCTTTCTCCAATTCTTCCTTCTCCAGAAAGATCACCCCCCAAAACTTATCCATGATTAGTTTTAATCGTTAATGTTTAAAGATACCTTGTGCTTTCTGGTGAGCGATCCGCAATGGCTCGGGGAGGCGAAACTTGGCTAGATTAAGAACAATCTCCCCCGCTGTTTGGATATCCATTTTGTGACCTGGAGAGACAAAAACCGGTTTAACTCCACCCCGGGTGCGAAGACATAATCCCACTTGCTCTCCATTCTGGTTGTAATAGGGAACTTTACCGCCCCGTTCTCTTCCCGGAGCTTGATAGGGAAAGAAAGGAGATTTAGCGCACCCAATGGTCGGTTGATCCAAAAGGACCCCGAGATAAGAAGCAAGTCCCATTTTTCGAGGATGGGCAATTCCATTCCCATCCACCAGCAGAACATCAGGTTTGATCCTAAGCTGTCGCCAAGCCTTGATTATAACCGGGGCTTC
>DQWD01000067.1 GCA_011042725.1 Candidatus Aminicenantota bacterium
CTCCACCACCTCCCCCTCCCCCAGCTAAAAAACGGTCGAGCTCACGGTCAAGAACGAGGATAAAGCCTGTTCAAGCTAAAGCAACTGTGCAACCTGGTCAGCTAGTTGCCCCCGTTGAAATTCCCGAGGAAATTGCCGAGGAAGAATTGACTGATATTGGGATTGAAGGCGGCGTGGAAGGCGGCGTGGAAGGCGGCGTCGTGGGAGGTGTTCTTGGTGGTGTAGTTGGAGGAGTTCTAGGCGGAGTGGTTGGAGAAGTTGAAGCTCCGGTCAGAGCGGTTGGTGAAATAAAGCCTCCCAAACTTATTAAAAAGGTCGATCCTGTTTATCCCGAAATTGCCAGGCAAGCTCGAGTTGAGGGAGTCGTCATCCTCGAGTGTACTACTGACATTTACGGTCGCGTTCAAAATATAAAAGTTCTTCGCTCTATTCCTTTACTTGACCAGGCAGCAATCGATGCTGTCCGTCAATGGGTTTATGAGCCGATGATCATCAATGGACGACCTCGCGGTGTCATCTTTACCGTTACTGTCACTTTTAAATTGAAATAAAAGCTGCAATGGCTTTCGTTATTAAAAAAAGGAGGTAAGTAAAATGCAATTTGGTCTGATTGAAATGTGGCAGGCCATGGGAGTAGTGGCCAAGGCAGTCGCGATCACCTTAATTATCCTTTCTATCATTGCTCTCTATCGCTTATTCGAACGGCTGTTAGTTTTCTCCCGTGCCAATCGGAAATCAAAAGTAGTTGCTCCCAAACTTGCTGATCTTCTCAAACAAGGAAAGATTCAAGAGGCCCTGACTCTTTCTTCCAAGAAGGAATATAGGGGTAGCCACTTAGCCCGGATTACTGCGGCTGGTGTCAAAGAGTTCTTGGAAGGAAAAGAGGCTAATATTCCCCTTGAAGAACAAATTGAATCTGCTAGAAGAGGCTGTGAACGAGCTTCCAATATTTTTACTCAGGAGCTAAAAACAGGAATGAATACTCTGGCTACTATCGCTACTTCTGCTCCTTTTATTGGGCTGTTTGGAACAATTGCTGGAATTATCAATGCCTTCCGCGGCATGGCCCTTACTGGTTCCGGAGGAATTGGAGCCGTGGCTCAAGGTATTGCTGAAGCTTTGGTAACCACTGCTTTTGGAATCGGCGTGGCTGTTATTGCTCTCTGGTGTTTTAACTTCCTGAATACAAAGGTTGAAATTATCGGAGCCGAAATGGCCAATACTACTTCTGAAATTCTTGACTTCTTTGTCCGTAAATCTGAACATGCCTAAATCAATTAATTAAGTTAGAGGAATAAAATGGGTGTTTCAGTTCGAACCGGAAAAGAAGGCGATGTAAGTGCTGAGCCTAACGTAGTCCCTCTTTGCGACGTTCTTCTCGTCTTACTAATCATCTTCATGGTGGTCACTCCCCTCGTCCAAAAAGGAGTTGATGTCAGGTTACCCGATGCATTGAATACGATTAATCAGCCGGAGAACCCGGAAGTTGTTTTGTCCATTAAAAAAGACGGTACAATGTATGTTAACCAAGATCAAGCAACAATGGACAATCTGCAAACTCTATTAGAAGATGCTTTCATGAGCGCTACTGATAAAAAACTTTATCTTCGGGCCGATAAAGAGCTAGAATATGGCAAAATTGTTGATATCATTGAAATTCTTAAAGACTCCGGTGTGGATATAGTCGGGATAATAACCGAGAAAAAGACCACCAAATCAGATTAACGATTCAGAAAAAGTCAGGCCTTTTTAGCCTTAGATTTTAAGACTTCAATTAAGAGGGCGAGAGAGGAAAACACAAATTCCTCTCTCGCTTCTTTTTTTTTCTCCCATCACTTCATTCCAAACCTCAGCCGATTCCATACACAAGTAAAACTTTACCTTTTGGTATCTCTTAGAAGCTTTAAAAAAATTCATTACCTGACGATACATTTCCACTCGAAGAGGCCGGAAAATTCGATATTTGCCATCAAGCCCGCGGATAAATTCTTGAGTCAGGCATAAAGAATTCGGAAATCTCTTTTTGATAATCGCTTTTAATTGGGGAGGGAAACGCAATGCTCCTAAACTTATCCAGGCAACTTTTTCAGCTGGGATATTAGCCATCAGAAACTCCACGACTTGCCCATATCCTTCTTCCCAGTTCCGATACCAAATTAAAGGATCAAAATGAAAAGCCACGCGATACCCTTTTTTCACCACTTCCTTAGCCGCCAGAAGACGATCCTTCACCGGCGGAGCTCCCTTTTCTTCGCGATGAGCTATTTCTTCGGCATTCAAAGACCAAGCAATAACTACATTAGGCAAACATTTTTGCTTAAGAATAAGGTCGATTGAGGTTGTCTTGGTTTTTAGTTCAAGAATAGCTTGGGGGTAAGAGAAAAACATTTGACAAAGATCTCGAGACCGCTGGGTAAGAGGATCAAGCGCTAACGAATCACCTAATTCCCCGGTACCAATTCGAAAATAGCCTTTCCTCTTGTGCCCCCAATAACTAATTTCTTGGGCCAGCTGATCCTGGTTAACGAAAACTGTCAGCCAAGGCTGGTCAAGATAACTTTGTAAAATACAATATGAACAGTCAAGAGGACAGTTTAAATCAGCGTTGATGACTAGATAACCACAACCTAGATAAACCGGCGTACAAGGACAAGGCTTAATAAACTTTGCTTTGGAGATATCGAGGACTAAGATTTTCTTTCCCTTTTTAATTATGTCTTCTTCGCCGGCAATTTCCTGTCTTACTTCCTCTGTTCCGCTAACAATTTGGGGCTTCAGTTGGAGTTGGTTTAATATTCGTTGGGTAAGAGGATACGAATAAGCTTCGGCAACAACAAAAACTTTCTCGATAAAGTTCATTTCTTTGGGGATTTCCCAAAAAATAATTGTTTTATTTTCTTATTTTGACTTAAGGTTAATAGCTTACTTGCCATGTGTTTTAACTCATTCTCGTTGGTAAATTCAAACGAGACCCGCAAGTCATTTCTTTCAAAGAAAGGAGAAGGCTTGATCTCTATCTCTGGAGGCCAATTTATTTCCTTGAGAAGAGATTGAAATTTAAGAAATGTGGCCTGGAAGCAAGGAAAACGTTTCTCCTTAAGATGCTCTCTCCATTTTTCAGCTTGCCTGGCTAAATCCTTTTCGCCCTTTCTATCGCCTTCTAAGGCTCTAAATGCGCTAATTATTTGGGCCGGACGAAGCTGGTCCCGAAGGGCAATTTCTTGAAGGTTTTCCAGAACTTCTTTTATCTTGTTCTGACTTAGATGCTCAAGCCAAGGTATGAGGGCCTGCCTTTCTTCCTGGGCATAATCAAATAATAAACGCACGATATACTCAGGGAGATTTTTAGCGGCGATAACTTTAATAGTTTCTCTCTCTAATTCCGCTAAATGCTCATAAAAGCTTATCCACTCAACTAAAGGTGGAATCTCTAGAAGCGAACAAATCCCCTTTTTGATTCTTTCCCGGCTGATGCCCATCTTGAGCATCTTTTTGATGATAAAAGCCTTATCAACCATCTGGAGTTGGCGGTGGGCTTTATTTTCGGCAATTAATTTCACCCAAATGATTTCAGGCTTTGTTTCTTGAATGACAAGAAAAGGAATCTCTTTCCATCCTAACTCCCGGGCGACAACAACTCTCTTCCAGCCAGAAACAAGAATGAATTTCCCTTTCTTTTCTTCAATTCCCCACGGGGGATAAATTAAGCCAGAAAGAAGAAGAGAAGTTTTCAAATCATCCTGGGCAAAAATATAAGAAAACCGGAATCTTTCATCTTGAAAAGCAGGATTATTAAGAGAAAGATTAATTGTTTTCATCATCAGGTATTTTAATTTAATCTAGCCCTTAGGTCTACAATAACTCCAAAATAGAAGAACCCTTTCCGAAGGATAAAAAAAACATAAGTTCTTTTGCTCTTTTTCTTTGGAAAAATAATGGATCCTGCTTGGAGCTAGTGAAACACTAGTCACCATTTTTTCCTCATTACTTTAAAGAAATGATTATTAGTCCTTAGAAAACCTTGTTCCCCGCCATCTTTTTTGCTATTTTTTTTTAACTATGAATGAAATTCCCATAATTCATCCCCCACGGGTAAAAATCACTGCTCCTGATTTACTTTATTTCCCCTTTGATCCTTACCGGAAAATTATTGGTCAAAAATTAGAAGAAATTGCCATCGCCAAGTATGACTTGAGGTTTACCACTGTTTACGCCCTGGAGAAATGGATGGTTATGTACCAGGGAATTGGAGCACCAGTGGCCGGGATGGGCCTCGAGTGCCTTATCCATTCAGGAGTAAAAAGAGTGCTCCTTCTAGGAGTTTGTGGAAGTTTCAAACCTGATGATGAGATCGGCCAAGCCATTTTGATCACTCAAGCCATCCGTTCAGAGGGAACTTCGCTTCATTACTTTCCTCACCAAGATAAATTTCGGCCCTCCTCCCCCTGGAAAAAAATGTTAGCTGAGTTTCTGGAATCAAATAACCTCCCCTACTCTTTAGGAACTATCGTTTCCACTGATGCTCCTCACCGCGAAACGTCCTCCTGGATTAAAACTATGCAAAACAAAGGAATTAACTATGTGGATATGGAAACATCGGCCGTCATGGCCATTTCTCACTTCTACCAGCTTGAGGCTGCTGCCCTTCATTTGGTTAGTGATATCGTCACTTCGCAAAAATGGATTCCGGGATTCAAATCACCAATACTTGAGGAAAAAATAAAACAATATTTTTTCCCTTTTTTGGAGAGAAACTTTCCTGGCCACGAAAAAAAAGATGGAGAAAAAACAAAGATAAACTCAAGAGGAGATTCTCATGAAACCTAAAGTATTACTCACTCACGATCTTTTTCCGGAAGCAATTGAGCTCATCCAGAAGGAAGCCGACATCGAATTTTGTACTTCAGGTCGCCCCCCTCAAAAATCAGAAATTATCACCAAGATTAAGAACAAACAAGGATTGCTCTGCCTTTTAGTCGACCAAATTGATAAAGAAATTATCGATGCGGCTTCCCGCCTAAAAGTCATCGCCAATTGTGCTGTTGGTTACAATAATATTGATGTTGAATATGCCCGCAGCAAAGGTATCTATGTCACTAATACTCCGGGTGTTTTAACTGATACCACCGCTGACTTAACTTGGGCTCTTATCTTAGCCGTGGCGCGCCGTCTTCCTGAAGCAGACAGATTTAGCCGGGAAGGTCAGTTTACAGGGTGGCAACTGGACTTACTTCTAGGACAAGAAGTAACTGGGAAACAGTTGGGAATTGTCGGAATGGGCCGCATCGGCAGAGCTGTGGCTCTCCGGGCCCAAGGTTTTCAAATGAAAATTGTTTATTCCGACCCCTGTCCTTTATCTTCCGAGCAAGAAAGAAAATATCAAGCTCACCGTGTATCACTAGAAGAACTCTTGCGCACCTCCGACTTTGTTACTCTTCACCTTCCCCTTAATGCCCAAACCCATCACTTGATTTCATCTAGAGAACTATCGCTGATGAAAAAAGAGGCTATCTTAATCAATGTCTCTCGGGGGCCAATAGTCGATGAGAAAGCCCTGGCGGAAGCCTTAGAAAAAAGAGAAATATGGGGAGCCGGCCTGGATGTTTATGAGCGAGAACCTCAAATCGAGGCCAAGTTAAAGCAACTAAATAACGTGGTTCTTCTACCTCATATTGGCTCTGCTTCCCGGGAAACCAGACTAAAAATGGCGCTCACGGCTGCCAAAAATTTAATTCAAGGAATTCAAGGTAAAAAACCAGCTAACGCAGTTTAAAACTCTAGGCTTTCTAGGACTTCGTTCATACTTCCTGACCGATATCCTTCTAGATCAATGGTCACATATCGATATCCTAAGGCCTTAAACTTTTTGACTACCATCTCTTTTTGTTCAACAAGTCGAGGGATTTCTTCTAGGAGCACTTCAATCCTGGCTAAAAATCCATGATGGCGAACCCTTACCTGGCGAAATCCAAGGCCCCGAAGAAAATCCTCGGCCTGACCAATCCGCTGTAAATCTTCCTCGTCAATCGGAGTATAATAAGGAAATCTCGAAGCCAGGCAAGCAAATGAGGGTTTGCTCCAAGTGGAAAGACCAAAATATTTAGATAATAATCTGATATCCTTCTTAGTCAATTTAGCTTCTTGGAGAGGAGAGCGTACCCCCAGCTCATCCCGGGCTTTCGTTCCGGGGCGGAAATCATCCAAATCATCATAGTTAGAACCATCTAATACCCACTTGAATCCCTTTTCCTGAGCTATGGTTTTCAACTTAGTAAACAATTCTTTCTTGCAATAATAACATCTTTGGGGAGGATTCTGGCGAAAATTATCATCTTGAAGCTCGTGAGTTTTGATCAATTTAAACCTGACCCCTAATTCCTGGGCTAATTTAAGAGCATCTTCAATCTCTCTTTGGGGATAGGTTTCAGAGGTAGCAATGACCGCTAATACTTTATCCCCCAACACATCATGGGCGGCTTTTAATAAAAAAGTGGAATCAACTCCTCCTGAAAACCCAATGACCACCCCCTCCAGGCTTTCGATAATCTTTTTTAATCTTTCGTACTTCTGCCAAAGCTTATCATCTAATTTCACTGCCTTTTCCTTCCTGCTGGTTGTTCTCGCCACTTTCACCAATCATTATTTTTATCTCTTGTTTCAATTCATCGACAATCTTAGCCTCTTTAACTTTCCTGAGGATTCTCCCTTTTTTAAAAATAACCCCCGTTCCCCGGCCGCAGGCCACTCCTAGATCCGCATCTTTAGCTTCTCCGGGGCCATTTACCATGCAGCCCATCACGGCAATTGTTAACCGACAATCGATGTTTTCCAGCCAGCTTTCAATTTCCTTGACTATTTTAAGCAAATCAACTTCACACCGGCTACAAGTCGGGCAAGAAATTAACTCTGGTCCCCAAGACCTTATTTTCATCGCGGACAGAATTAGCTTCGCAACTCTAACTTCCTCTTCGGGAGGAGAAGTTAAGGACACTCTCAGCGTATCAACTAGTCCTTGCCTCAAAAGCAAGGCAATTCCGACAGAAGATTTTACTGTGCCTCGCAGTAAAGGCCCGGCTTCAGTAATTCCCACATGAAAAGGGTAATCAACTTCCTGGGCAAGAAGTTGATAGGCAGAAAGAGTCCGCCAGACATCCGAGGCTTTCAAAGAAACTTTAATCAGGTCAAAGTCCATATCTTCTAGCCTTCTGATCTGATGCAAGGCGCTGGCCACCATGGCTTCGGCTGTGGGCTCACCATATTTGGCAAGTAAATCTTTTTCCAAAGACCCGGCATTAACCCCAATCCGGATGGGAATTCGCCGGCGACGAGCCTCCTTGACTATTTCTCTTACTTTCTGAAGAGGCCCAATTGTTCCCGGGTTGATCCTTAATCCGTCAACGCCACTTTCCAGGGCCACCAGAGCTAAACGGGGTTGAAAATGAATGTCAGCAATAAGAGGAATAGCGGTTTCGTTCTTGATCTTTTTCAAAGCCCGGGCAGCTTCTTCATCAGGGATAGCCAGGCGAACAACTTCACAGCCAACCTCTTGGAGGCGGCGGACTTGATTTATTGTTTTTTCCACATCCCGGGTATCAGTTTTGGTCATTGATTGGATGACAATCGGTGCTCCTCCCCCAATTTGAACATCTCCCACGAAAACTGGCCGGGTCCTCCGGCGAGGCCACGAAACAAACTGGCTTTTCCCGGAAAGACAAGAATTATTTATCATCCTTGGCCCTTTCCCAATTTTACCAAGGCAACAGACTTTCCCATCCGTGAGGCAATCTTTTCACCACATCATTGAGAATAGCAAAGACCAAAATGAAGATAAACATGGCAAATCCGATTTGCATGATAACTTGCTTTACTTTGGGGCTCAAGTCACGGCGAATGATTCCTTCCACCATTAGCACCAAAATTTGGCCTCCATCAAGGATAGGAATAGGAAATAGATTAATTATTCCCAGCTGCAAACTTATAAGAGCAATCCAACTCATCATTGCTAAAAAGCCCATCCGAAAAGCAGCATAAGAAAAATTGGCAATTTCAATCGGGCCCCCCAGTTGGCGAGCCGAAGCTTCTCCAGTTATTAAGTCTTTAATAAAATTAACAACTAAGAAAGCCAAGCGGGCATTTTCCTTGATACTCTGAATGAAAGCAGCCCCAGGAGGATATTTTTTTAAAATTGATTGAGGAGTTTGCATGACCCCAATTTTCCCGACGTCACCCTCCCGGCGGGGAGTAACGATTAATTCCAACTTATCTTTCCCTCTCTGCACTAGAAACTTAAGGGGTACTTCAGGATTCTTTTGGATTACCTCGACAAATCGATAAAAATAAACCGGCTCATCATTTATCGCCAGGATTACATCCCCTGGTTGAAGGCCAGCCTTTTCGGCCGGAGACCCAGGTTCAACCATAGCAACTTGGGTTAGAATCTGGCCAAAAAATCCCGCATAACCCATTTGATAGCGAGTTCGACTTTCCGTAGTCAGGGGAACTTGCTTAACTTTTCCTTGCCGTTCGATCTTTAACATGAGGGTTCTCTCCGGCCGGCTACTAATCACCAGGTTAACATCACTCCATGTTTTCACCGCTTGATTGTTGATCATAACTATCTTATCCCCGGGTAAGAGGCCTGCTTTCTGGGCGGGAGAGTCAGGTTCAATCCAGCCAATTACTGGCACTTGATCTTGATAAGCCGGAACATTTACGCCAACCATATTAATGATGGCCATTAAGACCAGGGCTAAAATAATATTCATAACCGAACCCATCACGAGAACTAAGAATCGCTGCCATCTTTTTTTGGCCATGAAATCCCTGGTATCAAGCTTTGAAGGTTCTTCAAAAGCATCTTCACCACTGAATTTAACATAGCCTCCCATGGGGATAAGGCTAATCCGATAGTCCGTTTCTCCCTTCTTTATCCCCACTAAGCGGCGGCCATAGCCCCAGGAAAAAACTTCAATCCGCATTCCCACCAATTTCCCCATGAAAAAGTGTCCAAACTCATGAACAAAGACAAGAATGCCAAAAACGATGGCAAAGGCAACCAGGGTTTCAACTATTGAAATCATTTTTCTTTACCTCTCATCCATTGACTAATAAACTTTTTAGTTAATTGACGAGCAAGATGATCAATCTCAAAAATACTCTCGAGACTATTAACTTTTTGCGGCTGATGTTGGTCAATAATTTTCAAAACAATCGTCACTAAATCGTAAAAATTAATTTCTTGGCGGAGAAAAGCAGCCACCGCCTCTTCATTGGCTCCATTTAGAAAGACAGAAAAACTCAAATCTTGAGTTAAAGCTTCCCGGGCTAGTTTAAACAAGGGAAACTTTTCGATGTCTACTTCATAAAATTCAAATTTTATTATTTTTTTTAAATCAAGCGGAGGAAGAAAGGAATTTTCTCGATAAGGTGCGGTTAGGGCATATTGAATTGGGATTTTCATGTCAGTGGGGCTGAGCTGGGCTAATAACGAACCATCACGAAGTTCAACTAAAGAATGAATTATACTTTGCGGGTGAACCACCACATCTAATTGTTCAGGGGCTAGGTTAAATAACCAACGAGCTTCAATTAACTCCAGGCCTTTGTTCATCATCGTCGCTGAATCCACTGTAATCTTTCGCCCCATTTCCCAGCGGGGGTGGTGAAGAGCTTCTTCCAAGGTAACGGCCTTCATCTGTTCAGGAGAGTAGCGAAAAAAGGGTCCTCCCGAAGCAGTTAAAACTACCTTTTTAATATCTTCTGGCCTTTCCTTGCGTAAACACTGATAGATCCCGCTATGCTCACTATCCACAGGAATAATTTCTGCTCCGCTTTGGCGGGCTAATTGCTGAAGAAAAGGCCCGGCCACAACCATTGATTCTTTATTAGCCAAGGCCACCCTTTTACCCATTTCTATTGCCTTTAAAGTCGGTTTTAAACCATCAATTCCGGTGATGGCCGAAACAACAATGTCATTTTCGGGTAAAGAAGCAATTTGCTCAGCTCCAGAACTTCCGACCAACACCTGTATTTGAGGATCGGGATTCTGCGAACGAAATATATCGGCCTCGGACGCCGAATTTAAAGAAACATACTGCGGCCTAAATTCTAGAGCTTGTTCAATTAACACATTAACATTCCTTCCAGCAGCCAGTCCTATAACTTCAAATTGGTGGCGGTGATGGCGAATTACTTCCAGGGTATTTCTTCCAACTGAACCAGTACTGCCCAGAATCGAAAGTCGTTTTATCGGCGAATCCTTGAATTTCATATTTTCAACCATTTTAAGAGAAAATAGAAGAAAGGCAAGGCAAAAATCAAACTATCAACCCGGTCTAAAAAACCGCCGTGCCCAGGAAGGAGATTGGAGGAGTCTTTAACTCCCACCGCTCGTTTGAATAAGGATTCCACCGGATCACTAATTTGAGCTAACACATTAATAAAAAAAGAAAAAATCAAAGCTTTTGGCCACCCTAACGAGGGCCAGAGAATTTGTTGAACTAAAATTCCTCCCAAACAGGCGGTCACAACTCCTCCTAAACTGCCTTCCCACGTCTTGCGGGGGCTGGCAATAGGAGCCAAAGGTCGTCGACCCCACATTTTGCCGATAAAATAAGCTCCTGTATCTCCAATAAAAATAACAGCCAATAAAAAATAGATCAGGTAAGGACCATACCTCTGGCGAAGGAGAAAAATAAAATTAAGGGTAAAACTGACATACACCACACCAAAAAAAGTAAGGGCTATTGATTGAGGAAAAACAACTACTTTCTCCACCGAGTTAACTAAAAATAAATAGTAAACTCCCACCGCCACAATAATAAGAAAAAGGGCAAATTCCAGATGAAATTGAGGAAAATAAAATGTTGCTCCAAGGACCAGAGCCGTAATTACCCCCACTGAGCGCTGCGGCAAAATGGTCCGGCGGCGGCAGAGGCTATAAAATTCAAGTAAAGCCGCGATAATAAATAATTGAAGAACAATAAAAAACATCCAACCTGGAGCATACTGCACCGTGACAAAAATAACCGTGAGCATGATTAATGCCGTGGGTAATCTTTTTTTTAAATCCATGAATTCTTCCTATTCCCAAATAAATTAATAAACACTGATTCTTGCTTTTTTTTCCTAAGAGAAAGGAAAATCAGCTTGCCCGAGGGATCAATTGGAACCAATTCCACCAAATCGTCTCTCTCTTCGTTGATAATCAACAATGGCTTCCAGAAAATGAACCTTCCGGAAATCTGGCCATAAGACAGGGGTAATCCAAAACTCAGTATAAGCCATTTGCCAAAGAAGAAAATTAGAAATCCGTAACTCCCCACTGGTGCGGATTAATAAATCGGGATCGGGGATACCAGGCGTGTAAAGATACTGGGCAAAGGTATTTTCATCTATTTCATCAGGCTTCAACTCCGCTTGGCTTAGCAATTTCCGGCAAGCCTGCACAATTTCAGCTCGCCCTCCATAATTCAACGCCAAGAGAATAGTCATTCGCTGACCATCAGCTGAGAGGCGTTCCAATTTTTCCAATTCCCTTCGGACTCGCTGCGGAATGCCTTCCCTTTCCCCGATGACTTTAAGCCGCAAGTCATTCTTTAGGAGAACATTTTCCCGACTACGGGCATATTCTTCTAACAAATGCCACAGAGTATTAATCTCTTGTTTGGGTCTTTTCCAATTTTCTTTAGAAAAAGCAAATAAAGTTAAATAAGAAATTCTAAGCCGGGCCGCTGTTTCAACAACTTCTTGAACAGATTTAGCTCCGGCTCGATGGCCTTCTATTCGCGGTAAGTTTCTCTGCCGGGCCCAGCGACCATTACCATCCATAATGATGGCTACATGTTGAGGTAGCCGATTGAAATCTATCTGGTCAATTAAGTCAGCCTCTCGACTCCCAAGTTCAACAATACCTTCCCACTCAGGTCGCATAATGATAACATTATAAAGACGTTAAGAGCAGTTGTCAAAGTTACCTCCAGGGGAGAAAATCTCTTCGGCCGGAAAACAACTCTATCGCCTCTAATCCTATTCTCTTTGTGGGAAA
>DQWD01000269.1 GCA_011042725.1 Candidatus Aminicenantota bacterium
GGTGTGAAACATCTTGGCAGTTGGAAGACAACCAGGCCATTAATAAATTTACTGAATCTTTAGGGGGTAGGATTTATAAAAAATATCGTATCTATGAAAAAGAGATTTAATTTTAGGGGGGAGGAAGAAAGATGGCCTATAAAAATATTTTGGTAAAAGAAGAAAAAAATATTGGTTGGATAGTAGTTAATCGCCCCGAAAAACTCAACTCTTTAAATGCCCAGACGATAAAAGAATTATATTCTGGCTTCCTATCTTTCCGAGAGAAACAAGAGGTGAAGATTATTATTCTGACTGGAGCTGGCGATAAAGCCTTTATTGCTGGAGCTGATATCAGTGAATTGGTTAATCTTGATTACAATAAGGGAAAAGATTATGCTCTTGAAGGGCAAGAGTTGACTAAGTTGATCGAGAACTATCCTAAACCCGTTATAGCTGCCGTTAATGGTTATGCTTTGGGGGGAGGAACCGAAATGGCTTTGGCTTGTCACCTTCGTATTGCTTCTGAACAGGCTAAATTTGGACAACCAGAAGTAAAATTGGGGCTTATTCCTGGATTTGGAGGAACGCAACGCTTAGCCCGATTAATTGGAAAAGGAAAAGCGATGGAGTTGATCTTATCCGGACGCCTAATTTCCGCTGAGGAAGCTTTCCAAGTGGGCTTAGTTAATCGAGTTGTTCCTCATCAGGAATTGTCGACGGTGGTGGTCCAATTAGCCGAGGAGATAATTGCTAATGCTCCTTATGCCCTGCAATTGGCTATCAGAGCCATTAACCAGGGTCTTGATAAATCCTTGGAGGATGGCTTACTCTTAGAAGCGGAGTTGTTCGGGAAATCCTGTGCTACCGAGGATAGCCAAGAGGGAACAAAAGCGTTTCTCGAGAAACGCAAGCCTAATTTTAAAGGCCAATGAAAAGGAGAAGCAAGATGCCCATTTATGAAGGAAATCTTAAAGCTGAGGGTCTAAAAATTGCCATTGTTTTAAGCCGGTTCAATCAATTTGTTTCCGAGAGATTAAAAGAAGGCGCTTTGGATGCCTTAAAAAAACTAGGGGCAGAGGAGGCCAATATTCTGGTTTACAAAGTTCCTGGTTCTTTTGAGATTCCCTTTTTAGCTAAAAAACTAGCTCTGAAGAAGGAAGTTGATGGAATTCTCTGTCTTGGGGTTCTTATCAGAGGAGATACGCCTCATTTTGATTTTCTTAGCGCTGAAGTAACTAAAGGACTAGCCCAAATAGCCTTGGAACAAGGGGTTCCTGTGTCCTTCGGAGTGTTAACTGTCGAGAGTATCGAGCAAGGCATTGAAAGAGCCGGAGGTAAGGCAGGCAATAAAGGTTACGATGCAGCGATGGCTTTAGTCGAGACAATTAATCTAGTTAAATTGACCAAATTGTAATTTTTTCCAAATAGAGATCGTGGTCGACGCCGATGGGAAGAAGAAGAAAAGCGCGGGAATTCTGCCTTCAGATATTATTCCAGCTGGAGTTTTGCGCCGACTCCCCATCGAAAGTGTTGGAAGAATTTTGGTCTGAAAAGCGCGTTCTTCCGGAGACAAAAGAATATACTGAATGGTTAGTCAAGGGCATAATTGACCAGAAAGAAGTAATTGACGATCTAATTCAGTCTGTTTCTCAAAATTGGGAATTGGAAAGGATGTCCCTAGTTGATCGAAATATTCTTCGCCTGGCAGTTTTTGAGCTTCTGGAAGAGGCCCATCTTCAGCCAGCAATTATCATCAATGAAGCTATTGAGATCGCTAAGAAGTACAGCACAGAAAAAGCAAGTATTTTTGTTAATGGCCTCTTGGATGCGGTTCGAAGAAAATTAGATTTAGAGAAAATGGAAGCTCAGCCAAAATCAAAACAGGAGAAATGAGAGATGACTAAGAAAAAAAACAAGGAACAAGATGGCTTAGATGGAGACTTGTCGATAACTATAGATCAGGAAAAGGTTCGTTATCAAAAATGGACTAAGTTAGCGGAAGAAGGGGTGGACCTCTTTCCCCATCGAGCAGCCATAACTCATACGGTGAGTCAAGTTAAACAACAATATGAATCGCTCAAAGAAGAAGAATTGGAAAAAAAAGAAATAAAAGTTTCGGTTCCGGGACGTATCTTGACTATTCGACGGATGGGTCGAGCCACCTTTTTCCATCTGGGAGACGCTTTGAACCGGCTTCAGGGATATCTTCGTCAGGATCAAATTGGCCAGGAAGCCTACCGGAGATTTTCTCTTTTAGATATCGGTGACATAATCAGCATCCAAGGAAGGCTTTTCCGGACCAGAACGGGAGAGCTAACGGTGTTGGTTGAAGAGTATACTTTCTTAGCTAAATGCTTTCATCCTTTGCCGGAAAAGTGGCATGGACTTCAAGATGTAGAGTTAAGATACCGAAAGAGATATCTTGACCTGATGATTAATCCTGAGGCTGCTCGCGTTTTTTGGCTTAGAAGCGCCTTGATAGCTGAAATCAGAAGATTTTTTGATGAGCGCGGTTATATTGAAGTTGAGACACCGATGATGCATCCTATTCCTGGCGGAGCTCTGGCGCGTCCCTTTGAGACTTTTCACAATGCTTTGGGGATCGAGCTTTATTTGAGAATTGCTCCGGAGCTTTACTTGAAACGGCTAGTGGTTGGTGGCTTTGATAAGGTCTACGAAATAAATCGAAATTTTCGCAACGAGGGCATTTCTTCCCAACATAATCCTGAATTTACCATGCTTGAATTTTATGAAGCCTACAAGGATTATCACGATATGATGGAAATGACCGAAGAGTTGCTTGTTTATCTAAGTCAAAAAATATTGGGGACCCTAGAGTTAACTTTTGGAGAATATTCTCTTTCTTTGAAGAGACCATGGAGGAAAGTTAGATTTTATGAAGCTCTGGCTGAATTCAGTGGGCTTTCTCCGGCTAAACTTAAAAACGAAAGGGAGGTTATCGAGTTAGCCTCCCAGCTTGCTTCCGAAAAAACTCCTCTTTCTTATGGGAAAGCGCTTGATGTTCTTTTCGATAAACAGGTAAAACCTAAATTGATTCAACCAACTTTTGTTATCAATCCCCCCAAAGAAATTTCTCCTTTAGCCAAAGCTTCTCCTGAAAACCCCAACGAAGCGGAGAGGTTTGAGCTGATCATGGCCGGGATGGAAATTGCTAATGCCTTTAGTGAGTTGACAGATCCGCTGGAGCAGAAACGCCGCTTTGAGCAGCAGTTGGAGGAGAGAAAAAAAGGAGATGAGGAATCACACGCAATTGACCTAGATTATGTTCAAGCCTTAGAATATGGCCTGCCTCCTACTGGGGGAGAGGGAATTGGCATTGATCGCTTAACCATGATTTTTGCCAACAAGCAGTCGATAAGAGAAGTTATCCTCTTTCCTCTTCTTCGGCCCAAAGGTTAACTCGATTTTCAGGTAGAAATTGAGGATGAGGTATGAACTTTATATTGCCCGAAGATACTTAACTGCTCGCCGCAAGCAAGCTTTTATCTCGGTAATCACCTTTATTTCAATACTGGGAATAACAATTGGGGTTATGGCCCTAGTTATAGCCCTGGCTCTTATCAGTGGATTTCAATCTGATGTCCAAGGAAAAATATTAGGAACAACATCCCATTTAATGATTTCTTCTCTTGCTCCCGAGGGTTTAAGTGGTTATTCTCAAATTATTCAGCGAATTGAACAAGACGAAGAAGTAGTCTTTGCTTCCCCTATGGTTTATGACACTGTTCTACTCAACGGACCTTTAAAAAGCAGCGGAGTAGTTTTGCGGGGCATGGATATATCCAAAGAAATAAAGTTTTCACCGTGGCTGCAAAAGATGAAGCAAGGTCAATTGCCCCAAGAAAGGAGCAAAGTTCCGGAAATAATTCTAGGTAGCGATGTGGCTTTTCGAGTGGGAGCTAACGTGGGGGAGGTGGTAACCATAATTACGGCCTCGACTCGGTTATCGCCGGTGGGGCCTTTGCCTCGCTTGAAAAGGTTTAGGGTAGCGGGGATTTTCCAGACAGGTCTTTATGAATATGACTCCTCCTCGGTTATTGTCCCGCTGGAGACAGCCCAGAATTTATTTCAGATGGAGGGCCGAGTTAATCTAATTCAGGTGAAAATTAAAGAAATATTTAAAGCTGAAGAAGTTCAGCAAAGGTTGCAAAACGTTTTACCTCTCGAGACTTACATCACTACCTGGATGGAACTCAATAAGTCTCTTTTTTCTGCCTTAAAATTAGAAAAGAAATTGATGTTTTTTACCATTGCTTTGATTGTTTTAGTAGCCGCTTTAAATATTATCGCCACCTTGATTCTTATGGTTATGGAAAAAACAAGGGATATTGGTATCTTAATGGCAATGGGAGCCACCTCAGCTGATATTCGGCGGATTTTCTTCTTTCAAGGGGCAATGATCGGTATTATGGGGACTTTTCTGGGGGTGATTCTGGGGTTGCTCTGGTGTTGGCTGGCCAATACTTTTCAACTAATCAAGGTTCCCGTGGAAATTTATCAAATTGCTTTTGTTCCTTTTCAGGTTCAAGGTGGAGATTTAGCGGCGGTAATCTTGGTTAGTTTGGCAATTAGTCTCATATCGACTCTTTTTCCTTCTTATCGGGCGGCCAAGACCGATCCCGTGGTAGCACTTAAGTATGAATAATTAGGGATGAAATGAGCCACAAGGAAATCGTTCGCACTGTTGCTTTGGGGAAGGATTATCCGCTTCCGCAAGGAGTGCTTTGTGTTTTCGAGCAATTATCTTTTACTTTAAACCAGGGGGAGCTGGTGGCCATCATGGGATCTTCAGGAGTGGGAAAAACCACTCTCCTTAATCTTTTAGGTTTACTCGACCGCCCGACACGAGGAAAGGTGTTAATTGAAGGTCAAGATGCATCTTCATTAACCGAAGAAGAAAGGGCTTATATCCGGAATAGAAAAATAGGTTTTATATTCCAATTTTACCATCTCTTGCCTGAGTTTACGACTCTCGAAAATGTGATGTTTCCCCTTATAATCAAAGGAGAGAAACTAACTGAAGCAAAAGCGAAAGCCAAAGATATCTTGGAAAAAGTATCTCTTGCTGACAAGTTATCCCAAAGGCCAGCCCAGCTTTCAGGAGGAGAGCAGCAACGGGTAGCCATTGCTCGGGCTTTAGTTAATGAGCCACTTCTTCTTCTTGCTGATGAACCAACGGGCAATCTCGATTGGAAAACCGGGCAGAGGATTTTAGCTTTAATTAATGATCTCCACCGGGAGAGAGGCCTCTCTTCAATTATTGTCACTCATGATGAAAAAGTTGCTCAGTTTTGTGAAAAAGTTTATCTCCTTTATGAAGGACGGTTGAAACTAATCAGAGAAAACCATAGTTAAAAATAATAATGAAGATATTTGGTAACTGTGGTTAACCTTGCGCCTAGAAAAGAATCAAGATAGACAATTTTTCCTTTTGTTAAAAACGAAGTTAGACCAACTAACCTGGAAATTTTATCCGGGTTGTGGTATATATGGAGGGAGTCAAATGAAGAAGTTAATTATTGTTTTTTTGGTTGTTCTTAGTTTGAGTTGGTCTCCTTTTTTGTGGGGGCAAGAAACTGTCGAGAAGATTGAAATTATTGGTAATGAAAGGGTAACCGAAGAGACTATCCTCTATTATCTTTCTTCCCGGGAAGGGGATTATTTTAATGAAGAACTTCTTCGGCGGGATTTTAAAGTTCTCTGGTCAACTGGTTTTTTTGCCAATTTAAGGATTGAGCAAGAAGAGGGAGAAAGAGGAAAAATAATTAAAGTTATCGTCGAAGAAAACCCGATCATCAGTGATATTACCTTTAAGACGGGCAAGAAGCTTAAAGAAAATGATATTATCGATAAATTAAAAGAAAACGATGAATATATCCTGCCTTATTCTTATTATAGCCCCTTTAAAATCGAGAGGATCAAAGCCCGCATTGAAGAGCTTCTTCGGGAAAAGGGTTTGACCCAAGGGAAAGTTGATATTGCCATCAATAGCAAGGGCAAAAACGAGCTGGAAGTGGTTTTTAACATTGATGAAGGCCCGAAAATAAGGGTGGGCGAAGTTGTCTTTGTGGGGCACCCTAAACTTCCCCAGAGTGTTCTCCGTTCAGCCTTAAAAGAAAATAAGAAACATGGCATCATTGCCTGGATAACCGGGAAGGATACTTTTAAGCCTGACAAGCTAGAAGAAGATTTGCAGAACATTAAGAAGAAACTTCAAGAATATGGCTATATGGAAGCCACCATCGGTGAACCAAGGATTGAGGACATCACCAAGCGGTCAATTTTCTTTAAGAAACAAGTGATGAAAAAGCTGATTATTCCCATTGAAGCCGGGTATCGTTATCGAGTAGGTGAAATTAAAATTGAGGGGGCCAAGGTTTTTTCCTCATCCGGCCTGAGAAAGATGATTAAACTAAAACCAGGCCAACTCTATAACACCAAGATTCGGGAGAAATCAGTCGAAGATATCGGCGAGCTTTATCGCAATTATGGTTATCTTTATGCTCAAATAATGCCGGTTGAAAATCTAGACCCCAAAAGAAAACTGGTGAATATTAGTTTTAATATCTATGAAGGAGATGTGGTTTATCTCCATCGGTTGGAAATAAGAGGTAATACTTATACCAAAGACAAGGTGATTCGGCGCGAACTGCTCTTGCGCGAAGGCGATCGGTTTAGCTTGGCGCTTTTTAAAGACAGTCTCTTGCGGATGAAGCAATTGGGCTTGGTGGAACTGGAGAAAGACCCTGATATAAGACCCAAACCGGATGATCCTACTCAGATGGATGTAACTCTTTACGTCAAAGAACTCCAGCGAAATAACATTCAGTTTACGGCTGGTTACAGTGGATATTATGGAACATTTGTGGCCTTAAGTTATGAAACGGTGAACTTTATGGGGGCTGGAGAGAATCTTTCTTTGATGTTTCAGTACGGAAAAAATCTTAAGAACTATTCTTTCGGCTTCACTGAACCCTATATCTTTGATCGACCTCTTTCGCTAGGTTTTAGTATTTATAATCGCTACATGATTTATCCTGGCTTGTTTAATCAAAAAACAAAGGGAATCAACCTTCAATTTTCCGCCCGGGTCAAGGGTTACTGGAGAGCGAATTTAGTCTATGGATTTGATTATATTGATGTTTCTCTTCCCTCGGAGGAGGATCAATACTATTTTTATGACCCGTATTTTTATGGGAGCTATTATTCTGGCTATCCCCGTTATTACCCCGGTGGTTATATGTATGGGCTCGGTAGTTATCATATGAGTAGTATTTCAGGAACTGTTTATCGTTCGACGGTGGATAGCCCACTGACTCCTAGCCGGGGAACTCTTTATCTCATTGGAACAAAATTTGCTGGATCCTTCCTGGGAGGAGATATAAGCCTGCTGAAACCCAGGTTTGAGTTTACTCATTATCAACCTCTTTTCCGTAATCAAACTTTAGGATTCCATCTTGAATATTCTTTTATTAAGCGGATTGGTGATTCGCAGGTTCCTTTTTGGGAGAGGTTTTTCTTAGGTGGTGAGATGTCGATTCGAGGCTATGATATTTATTCTATTGGTCCAAGAGGAGAATCAGGAACAAATATTGGGGGAGAAAAGTCAATCGTGTGTAATGCCGAATATATTATCAAGGTAGGAGGCCCCCTTTACACGATTTTATTTTTTGATATTGGCAATGCTTATGCTCCCAATCAGAAAGTAAACATCCATAATTTATATTCATCAACCGGGTTAGAGTTCAGGATATTTGTTCCCGCCCTGCGAGTGCCTTTTCGGTTGATTTTTGCCTATAATAGTCCTAAACTACCGTATGAAGATTCTAACTTCAATTTCCGGTTTGCGATTGGAACAACTTTTTAAAGAATCAATTAACTATCAGAAAATACCTTAAAGGAGGACTAAGATGTTGAGACAAAGCAGAAGTCAAATTTATCTTTTTCTAATTGCTCTTTTGCTGGTCGTTTCCTTTGGTTTTGCTCAACAGGCAACCCTTAAGATTGGAATTGTTAACTCCCAAGAAGTTTTGGAGAAGTCAATCGAGGGAAAAAGAGTTATGAATCAGTTGAGCCAAAAAGACCAAGAGAACCAGAAAAAATTAGCTAAAATGGACGAAGAAATTCGCCAAATTGAATCCAAGTTGAATACCCAAAGGATGACTCTCTCCAATGAAGCATTAATGCAGTTAAACTCGGATCTAGAGAAGAAAAAAACAGCTCGTCAGCGGTTTGCCGAGGATTCATACCGTGAAATCCAAGATTTGACCAATCGGCTCTTTCAAAAAATTCAACGGGAGTTGCTCCCAATTATTGAGCAAATTGGCAAAGATTTTGATTTAGATATCATCTTTGATTTACGAAATAGCGGGGCCATTTATTTTAACCCCCGCGTTGATATCACGGCTGAAGTAATTAAGAGATATGATGCCTCCAAAAGTGCGGGCAAATAATTTTCTGCTCGATATAGAAAAAATACAAGGGATTCTCCCGCATCGATACCCTTTTCTGCTGGTTGATCGAGTTTTAGAGTTAACCAAGGGGGAATCTTTAGTAGCGATTAAAAATGTCACAATTAATGAATCCTTTTTTCAGGGCCATTTTCCCCAGTTGAAAATAATGCCAGGAGTGTTGATTGTCGAAGCGCTGGCCCAAGCAGGAGGCATTCTCGTCTATCATTCGTTAGAGAACCCGGAAAATAAATTGCTGGTCTTGAGTAAGATTGAAAATACTAGATTTAGAAAACCGGTTGTTCCCGGAGACCAATTGCGGCTGGAAGTAAAAATGCTCAAGATGCGCCATGGGATCTGTCAGATTGAAGGACAGGCCTTTGTTGACGGTGACTTGGTGGTGAAAGGGCAAGTAACCGCTTCCTTGGTGACAATAGGGGCCGTGAATGACCGCCGATGAAGTTTTTATCCATCCCACAGCTGTTGTCGCCCCCCAAGCTCAGCTGGATAGTGGGGTCTATATTGGACCCCATTGTGTAGTTGGTCCGGAAGTTAAGGTTGGTAAAAGGACCAAGTTAGAGGCCAATGTCTATCTTGGAGGATGGACGACGATAGGGGAAGAATGCGTTTTTTCTCCTTACTCCTCAGTTGGAACTGAACCCCAAGATTTGACCTACAAGGGAGAAAGAACGCTCGTTAAAATTGGGAAGAGAAATATTTTTAGGGAATTCATAACCATAAATCGAGGCACCCCTAAAGGTGGTGGTATAACTTCGATTGGTGATGATAATTATTTCATGGCCTACTCGCATATTGCTCATGATTGTCAAGTAGGAAATCATACAGTATTTATTAATGGGGCCACCTTAGCGGGGCATGTTGAGGTGGATGACTTTGCCACGGTCGGTGCCTTTAGCGCGATTCATCAATTTTGTCGAGTGGGAAAATATGCTTTTATCGGAGGATACTCGGTAATTACCCAGGATGTGTGCCCCTTTCTTCGGGTAGCCGGGAGTCGTCCAACTTGGCTATATGGAGTAAACGCCATTGGCTTGCGCCGTCAAGGTTTTTCGCGGGAGAGGATAAATCTCATCAAGAAGATGATAAAATTACTATTCTATTCTGAGCTCAATACTTCCCAAGCTGTGGAGAAAATCACTCAAGAAGTGGAACCCACCCCCGATAGAGAGGAGATCTTGGTTTTTATCCAAAATTCGACACGAGGGTTAGTAAAAAAGGTTGCTGAACCATGGATGAAAAACTGGGAATAATTGCTGGTTCAGGTGAAATTGTCCACTTTATTTTGCAGAAGTTTCATCGAGAAGGAAGCAAAGTTTACTTAGCATTGATTGAAGGCGAGACCTCCCCCGAGGTAACTTCTTTGGGGGCTGAAAGCCATTGGTTTCAGGTGTCAGACCTTAATCAGATTATTCAGTTTTTCCAGGATAAGGGAGTCCAAAAAGTATTCATGCTAGGTAAAGTTAGACCGACTTCGATAATGGGAAGGCCGGCTGAAAACAATAGTTTCCTCTCGGGGCTGCTTAATTCTTTGCCTGACCGAAGTGCTAAGACTTTGATTTCGGGAGCCATTAATTATTTGGCGAGCCAAGGGCTGGAAGTTGGTGATCTTACGCCTTATATCCAAGAGTTGTTTTTACCTCCGGGAGTAGTAACTAGGAGGAAACCAACTTCCCTTGAAGAAGAAGATGCCCAATACGGTCTTTTCCTAGCTCGCCAGTTGGCCGATTTAGAAATTGGCCAGACGATTGTGATTAAGGCCAAGACTGTGGTGGCGGTCGAAGCCATGGAAGGCACCGATGAAACCATTAAGAGAGCCGGGCTTTTAGCCGGCCAAGGCACGGTAGTAGTTAAAGTGGGGCGAACCGATCAGGATAATCGCATTGATTTGCCGGTAGTGGGAAAGCAAACAATCGAAGCCATGAAATCAGCTGGCTCAACCGCTCTTTTCATTGAGCAGGGAAAAGTGGCTTTCCTTAAGCCTCAGAAAACCATCGAAATAGCCGATCAAGAAGAAATGGCGATTAAGGTTATTGCTTTTCCGGACCAAGAGGAATAAAAATGGAAAGATTTCGAGTTGGGATTATTGGGGTTGGATATTTGGGCATGCAGCATGCCCGGATTTTGTCCTATTTAGAAGAAGCCGAATTAAAGGGAGTGGCTGATATTGATTTTAAACGAGCCATGCAGATTGGGAATCGCCATGGGGTAAATTATTATAAAAATTTCGAGGAAATGCTGGATGAAATTGACGCCGCGATTGTGGCTACCCCAACTTCGGAGCATTATTCTATCACTATGAAACTTCTCCAAGAAGGTAAGGCTGTTCTGGTCGAAAAACCTATTGCTGAAACTGTTGATCAAGCTGAAGAAATGGTGGCCGAAGCCGAGAAAAAGGGCGTGATTCTCCAAGTTGGTCACCTGGAAAGGTTTAATCCAGCGGTTGAAGCTCTAGAAAATCTAATAACCGAGCCAAAATTCATCGAAGTTCAAAGATTAGGCTCATTTTCAGCCCGCTCTCTGGATATTGATGTTGTTTTAGATTTGATGATTCACGATTTGGACATTATTTTATCTTTGATTAATGATCAGGTAAAAAGCATTAGATCCTCTGGGATCCATGTTTTATCCGATAAAATTGACATTGCTAATGCTCGCCTTGAGTTTGAGTCAGGGTGTGTGGCTAATTTAACGGCTAGCCGAGTTCACCAGGGGAAGGTGCGGAAACTGCGTATTTTCGAACCAACCTCTTATTATTCGGTTGATTATATTGATCAAGAAGTGAAAGTTTTTCCCCTTAATGGTTCCCAGGCTGATGTTAAGACCCTTAGAATTAAGAAAGAAGAGCCTTTGAAGAAAGAGCTTCAAAATTTCTTTCGTTGTCTTAAAGATGGTCGTCGCCGAAAAGTAAATGGGCAAGAGGGACTACAAGCTCTTCATCTTGCCTATCGAGTTTTGCAAGAAACCGAAATTTAATTCTTATTTTTGAGAAAATAATCGAGAGGGGAAGCGGTTTTCTTTTTTAGCTATCACTTCATTGATAACTAATTTTTTGCTGAGCTAAGGAAAAAATTATCAGTCGCGGAGGACTCAATTCTGTTGGTTCTGGACTTTAAATTTTTTGATGCTTAGTAGGAAGAAGAACATTACTGCCTTTTGAAGGGATGATAA
>DQWD01000227.1 GCA_011042725.1 Candidatus Aminicenantota bacterium
CTACGATTTTTTTCTTAAAACCAGGAAAAAACTGGCCTTCCAGTTGAAAGGCTACAACCCCAATCTACCTTGATTGTGAAGGTTTTTTTCTTAGTTATTCATCCTGCCCGCTTTTCAATCAATAATCAATCAATCAATCAATCAATCAATCAATCTATCTATCTATCTATCTATCTGTCTGTCTATTTGCTTGTCTGTCTGTTTTTTTCTCTTTCTTTCTTTCTTTTTCTTTCTCTTTCTCTCTCTCCATCCTCTCCTGACTGCCGACTTGTCAGCCAGCCCGTCTTTTAGTCAACCAGTCAATCAATCTGTTAGCCTGTCTGTCTGTCAGGCTGCCTGTGAGTAAGTCAGTAGAAGGTTTTCTCATTGCCCTTTATCATTTACAAATTAAAAGGTTAGGCCTCGATCTTACAAATATAAATTTAAAGCATAATAGAATTTATAGAGAAGAATACAGTCAAATATGGAAACCTGACCCTTCTTAATTGCAATATGAAAAAATGTTAATTCTAAATTTAAAGACCGTTTGAATTTTATTTTTTTTGTTGCCGGTAAAAGCCAAGATAGTTAGTAAGTTGAGGATCTAAGCCAAGAAGGGCCTCGATGGCTCGTAATTGGGCAGTAAGCTTTTTGTCGAGAGGGTTACAAATGGCGGCATCGAGCCCTTTTCCTCTAGCTAGAAGTAACAAAGTTCGATTAAGCAGAGCTCGCCAGGGGAGGCCAAAGGACACGTTACTAATTCCAGCCACGGTTTTTACTTGGGGGAAATTTTTTTTGATGAGTTCTAAGGAGCGAAGAAAAATCTTTCCTGCTTCTGGATTAACCCCCAGGGGGCGAACTAAGGGATCCAGGAAAATATTTTGCTCAGGAACGCCATTTTTTTGAAATATTTCCAGTAGTTTGTCAGCAATCTTTAGGCAGTCTTCTGGCTGCGATGGGACACCTTGCTCGTCCAAACAAAGGGCTATGACCAGAGGAGAATAATCTTTAACTAGGGGCAACATAGCTTCTAAGCGGGATTTTTCAGCGGTGATGGAATTCAAAATTGCTTGTCCGTGATGGACTTCAAGACCAACCTTCATTGCTTGCGGATTTAAAGTATCAATAGCCAAGAAAATATCTAGGTTTTGCTGGAGAAGAGGAATAGCCCAGTGAAGGGCTTCTGCCTCCTTCTCAAGCAGAGCTGAAACATTTAAATCGACAAATTGAGCTCCAGCTTCGACTTGTCTGCGGGCCTCGTTAATTAAAAAATTTTCATTTTTGGTTACTAACGCCTGATAGACTACTTGGCGAGATGAATTAAGCCTTTCGCCGATGATAATCACCAGTTTTTGTTTTTATTCTTCTACCTCAAAGGAAGAGATCCGGCGTAAATTATCGGCTATTTCGGGGAGAACTTCGAGGACATACTCAATATCTTCCTCGGTGGTAAAGCGACCAAGTGACATTCTAATCACCGATCGAGCTACCTCTGGTTGAAGCCCGATAGCTTGTAAGACATGGGAAGTTTCTTCGGAGTCCTCACTACAAGCTGAGCCAGTGGAGACACAGACGTCTTTAGTGGCTAAAGCTAAAAGGATAGCTTCTGCTTCGATTCCTAAAAAGGACACGCTGAGGGTACCCTTAATTCTTTTCTCAGGGTGACCGTTGAACTTGAGATGAGGTATTTTCTCTTCCAGGCCCTTCATTAGTTTGGTAGCCAATTTTTCTATCCTTTTTTTGTCTTCGTTCTGTTTCTCCATCAGCACTCGAACTGCTTCACCGAAGCCAATAATTCCGATTGTATTTTCGGTCCCTGCGCGAAGGAGTCGTTCCTGGTGCCCACCATAGATCAATGGTTTAATAGGAGTTCCTTGACGAATATAAAGAGCCCCGACTCCTTTCGGGCCGTAAATTTTATGGGCGGATACGGTAAGCAAATCAACTCCAAGTTTATTAACGTTAACCTCAATTTTTCCGAACGATTGCACAGCATCAGTGTGCACCAAAATACCGTGTCTCTTGGCTATTTTAACTACGTCTTCAATGGGTTGGATAGTGCCAATTTCATTGTTAGCGTGCATAATGGAAATAATGGCTGTCTTGGGGGATATGGCTTCCTCCAAGGTTTGTAAGTCAATCATTCCCATTTCATCAACAGGTACATAAGTGACCTTATAGCCTTTCTCCTGGAGATAATGGCCAGTT
Organism: Candidatus Aminicenantota bacterium; assembly: GCA_011042725.1. GTDB lineage: Bacteria > Acidobacteriota > Aminicenantia > Aminicenantales > Aminicenantaceae > JdFR-80. The sequence continues at coordinate 2,188 of DQWD01000227.1, forward strand.
TCAATGATGGCCGGATGCTCGATAGTGGAAGTGATGACTTCATTCTTATCCGAGAGGGCGTCGAGGACTCCCCGCAGGGCAAAATTATCGGCTTCTGTCCCTGAGCCAGTGAAAATAATTTCACTTCGCTGGGCCCCTAAGCAATTGGCAATAATCTCTCGCACCTCAGTAATCATATTTTTTACTTGGTGACCAATAGGATACAGGGAAGAAGGATTTCCAAAATGATTCTTGAGAAACCAGCTCATTTTTTCTTGAACCGCCGGGTCAAGAGGGGTGGTGGCATTGTTATCGAGGTAGACCATTTTATTCTTCCTTATGATTTTATTTGATTAGTCTTCTTTTTTTCTACATTTCATTTTCAATTTTTTTAATATTCTATTTTATTAGCTTATAGTTGGCTAATAAATAAATTTTTAGTTTAAATTGAAACCAAAATATTCTTCTTCCCGTTTCCCGTAAAGCTACTGCCTCTTGCTTGGTTTCAATTATTAGAGTTTAAAGTAGTTTTTCTTCGACTATCCGCACTACTTCCAAACCAGCGCGTTTTTGACCTTCTTTGGCGGCGGCGCCAATATGAGGAGTAGGTAAGACGTTAGGGTGATCAACTAATGACCAATCTTGGGGAGGTTCTTGTTCATAAACATCAGTGGCGACGGCTCTAACTTTGCCCGAATTTAAGGCCTCGAGCAGCGCTTTTTCGTCAACTGTTCCTCCTCGGGAAGCATTAATCAGGATGACTCCGTCTTTCATCTTGGCGAATTCAGCGGTACTGATCATGTGTTTGGTTTGAGGAGTAAGAGGAAGGTGGAGAGAAATAAGATCAGCTTGAGCCAGTAGTTCATCTAAGCTAACTTGGGTAATATCTAAATCTGTTTTAATGGGGACGATATCATAGGCAATCACTTTCATCCCAAAAGCAATTGCTCTTTGAGCCACGGCTAATCCAATACGACCGCTGCCGATAATCCCCAGGGTTTTTCCGTAGAGCTCGGTGCCCGAAAGGCGCTTCTTCTCCCATCGATGATCTTTCATGGAGACGACAGCCTGACCAATGTTACGAACTACTCCCAGCATCAAGGCAAAAGTCAATTCTGCTACTGAAATCGTGGTAGCTGCCGGAGTGTTGGCTACTTCAATATTTTTGCTTTTGGCTGCTTCAACGTCGATATTATCCAGGCCTATGCCGGCTCTAATGATTAATTTTAAATCGGTGGCAGCCTCAATGACTTTTTTAGTTAACTTAGTTGCGCTGCGAACTACTATAGCCTCAAAACCGGGAATAGTTTTAATTAGCTCTTCTTCGTCCATCCCTGTTTTGAGGGTGATTTCTAGCCCTGGAAGAGATTCAAGCTTTTCCTGAGCTTCAGGATGAAGAGGGTCGGCGACAAGTAATTTTTTCATTCCCAATTCTCCATTAAAATTTCTTCGGCGGCCTTGATGGCTTGGCCTTCATCGAATTGGTAACCCAATTCAGTCAAGGTCATCTCGAGGGCGGTAAGAGCAGTAATGATATCGAAACCACCCATATATCCTAAATGGGCAATGCGGAATATTTTTCCTTTATAAGGATCTTGTCCCCCAGCTATGTAAGCCATGTATTTCCCTTGCATGATCTTGACTAACTTGACGCCATCAATTCCTTCGGGCACTTTAACCGCGGTCAAGATATTGCCTGGCCGTTGAGAGAGAAGCTCTAAACCGATAGCTTTAACTCCAGCTCGAGTGGCATCGCCGAGAATCCGGTGGTGTTCAAATAATTTTTCCAAACCTTGCTTCCGAATTATATCCAAAGCGACTTTTTGCTGAATGATTAAAGAGACAGCTGGAGTATAAGGAGTTGTTCTTTTAGCTAAGCTCTTCTTGTATTGTTTGGCATCGAAATAAAACTTAGGACAAGTTGAGGCTTCGACCAGTTTCCAGGCCTTGGGACTAAAGGCTATGTAGGCTAGACCGGGAGGAATCATGAAGGATTTTTGCGACCCAGAGACCATGACATCAACTTGCCACTCGTCCATTGGACAAGGCGTAGCCCCTACACCAGAAATTCCATCAACGACCAGAACAGCATCAGTGGCGGAAACCACTTCTCCAAAGCCTTGGATATCATAAATAGTACCCGAAGAAGTTTCTGATAAAGTTGTAAAAACAACCTTGGTCTCGGGCTGAGCTTTGAGCTCTTCAGCTAATTGTTCTTTGGTAAAATCTTGACCCCATTCAAGGTTTATTTCCCTGACTTCTGCTCCATAGATCCGGCAGATACGGCCCCATCTTTCGCCAAATTTTCCGCCATTAATGGTAATAACTTTATCCCCGGGGCAAATTAGATTGGCTACGGCCATTTCCATGGCTCCGGTACCCGAAGAAGTAAGCACAAAGACATCTTCTTTTGTTTGAAAAACATATTTCAAACCTTCAACCACATCCATAAAAATGTCCGAGAACTCCGAAGTGCGGTGATGAATTATAGGTTCAGCAGCAATGGAGAGAACTTTCTCGGGAACTGGGGTTGGTCCGGGTGAAAGTAGATAATATTTTTTAATCATATAAATCCTCCTAAATTAAATTATTGGGGAAATCTTAGATTATTAATTATATAAACATTGCTTTTTAAATTCAATAAGACCCCGTGTTAAAAAAAGGTTATTTCTCTAATGGTTGATTCGCTACTTTGCGCTTTGGCTAATTCTCAGAGAGGGCCTTTAAGGAGAATCTCGGCCAACAGAGCCGTTCTTTGAATAAAGGAGGAGAGGAGCAGATGCTCATGTTCGGAGTGAATTCCTTCTCCATCCGGGCCTAAGCCGTCGAGAGTAGGTCGGCCTGACTGGGAAGCTAAAGAAGCATCAGAACCTCCCCCGCTCCTTCCAGCCCTAAGCTGAAGACCCATCTGGGAGGCGATTTGTTTGACTTTCAGCCACAAGCGGCGGGACGCTTCATTTTGTTCTAGGGGAGGGTTGGTAGAGACTATTTGGTAATTTATCTTTGCTTGGGGTAACAGAGGGGATAGTTTTGATAGGGAAGAAATAACTTTTTCTTTTTGCTTATTAGTCCAAAACCGGATATCTAGCAAGGCTTCAGCTTGGTCGGCCACAATGTTTGCTCTTTGTCCTCCTTTTATCTCCCCGATATTAAGGGTGATGCTTTTAGTTCGCAGGGAGCGAAGACGGTAAAGCTGAAGGAGTAATTCTTCGATAGCATTGACTCCTTTTTCCGGCGTGCCGGCATGAGCAGCTTGGCCTTGAGCTTGGAGGTGAACAACTAACCGACCTTTGCGCTTTACTTTGAGTGCGCCTCCGGGAAGAGCGGGTTCAAGGCAAAGAATTATTGAACTTTGGGAGGCATACTGCAGAATAAGTTCATCAGCCGAGGGATGGCCTATTTCTTCAGCCGAATTGACAAAGAGAATGATTTTATTTTTGGGTTGCAACTTGAATTTCCGGAGCCCTTGAAGGGCAAAAAAAGCCTGAACGATGCCAGCTTTCATGTCGAGAACGCCCGGACCATAGATCCGCTGATTTTGAGAATCAATTTTCCAGGGCATTTCAGCTATTTTTCCCACCGGCCAAACAGTGTCAATATGAGTTAGAATCAGGGTGGTATTTTCGGTCTGGGCCTCAGGGTAAAGGGCAGTCAGGATTTGACCAATTTCTTTTTGGGGATGAATGGTGATCTCAAAGCCAATTTTGCTCAATTCCTGAGCTAGAAAACTTGAACAGGCATCAACAGCTTGTTTGTCCCGACTAGGAGATTCAAGCCGGACTAATTTTTCCAGAAAAGATATCATATCGGGTAAGCAGGCTTGAAAATAATCAATCCAGTTCATGGGCAATATTCTCCTTTTTGAATAAATCATTAACCATAAATAGCCCCTTCTCGTCCACTTTTAGTGGATAAGGAGTAAGCTTTTCAAACCTTTATCACGCTTCGCTTATTTTTTTCTTTTCTTATGCCTATTTCTTTAAGCGTTTTAATTTGCTCTTGGTTTTTTCTTTTTCCTTGATTTTAACCGGGAACTTATCTGGCGAAAGAGCCAGCCAATTGGTTTTTGCTTTAGTTTAATAGCGTGGAAGCGACATACTTCGTGGCAACAGAGGCAATGGATACAACCGGAGGCATCGACTTTAACCTTTTTCTCCACCAGGTGAATGGTTTGTTGGGGGCAAACTTGGATACATTCCCGGCAAATAGTGCATTTATCAGTTAATATTTGGGGAGTTAAATAGAGCTGATTTTGGATGAAGATATAGATAGCATTAGGAATTCTCTTTTGGACAAGATTGACGGCCGAGGAATGTTTAAAGTCGATAAGTTGAGCTTCTTGGAGGTTTTCGCCAACGACGGTAATTTTATCAAGCTCGCCCACTCCCAGATCTCTTGATTGGGCTTCGAGCGTGGTTAATACTTTGCCTGGCGAAAGATTAATGAGCGAAGAAGCTACTGCATCCAAGGCAACGGCATCTAGCGACCCGAGGATGTAGCCCACAAAACGGGGCAGGCCGTTGGAAGGGCCTTCTCCTTCTTGCCCAACAACAGCGTCCATTAAATTGAGACAGACTTTGTCTTTGACCACCTCATAGATATCCACCAACATCTCGCAGAATTCGGGGATTTGCCGAAATTGGCGATGGTAATCAAGACGAAGCCCATAGGGAATAAGGCCGTAAAAATTTTTGATGGCCCCCGTGAAAGTAGTTAGGGAATGAGTTTTTAACTTGGCTAGGTTAACAATATAATCACATTCAAAGAAAAGGGGAGTAATAAATGTTTCGCGTAGTCTTTTTCCGGGCAAAGTTATTTTCTTGAAGCCGAGTTCTTTGAGATTGACTAAGCGGACGTTCATTTCTTCAGCCATGGGCTGGTATTTTGAGAGTTGAAAGCCATTTTTAAGGCGAGAGAAAATGTCATCAGCCACAATTATTTCGCAGCCAATCTTTTGGAGATGGGCAATAACCGCCCGGGTGAACTCGGGGTGGGTAACGATAGCTCTCTCGGGTGGAGAGGGCGGTGAAAGATGATTTATCTTCAGCAGCACCTTACTGTTAGAAGGAATTAAGGAGGGCAAACCTCCAAGGTAATCAAAAGTTCTGGCTAGTCCTTCCCAAAGCGTCTGAAATTGGTAAGTTTCGGCTTTGACCAAGGCAACTTTGGCTTTATCCCTTGCTTTGTGCATTTTTTCTAAAAAAGCTATTTTAATTAATTCCCATGTAAAAATAAAATTTTTGCTTTCGAAAAAATATTTGACACCGAAGAGATGGTTTATTACTTTGAAAAAAATGAATTGGGCTGATCTTTTTGAGTGGGGTGGATGGTTTGGCTTGGTCCTTGTTTGGCTCTCCTTGGGCTTGATGTTTATTTACAGCCTGGTCGAAAAGGAAAAAAGAGCCGCAACTCGTAGTGGGGTTCTTTTTTTTCTTTTTTTGGTGTTTCTAGGGGGGAAGTTCATTTTCACTCCCCAGGTCTTTGATCCCTTTAGTTACCTGGGAGTAAGCTTGGGATGGTTGGCCCTGCTGACGATATTCCTGATTTTAGTGAGTCCTGCCCCGCGAGGGACAATTAAAGTTAGTTCTTTGCCGGCTCGAGTTGACGAGCGAGATGTAATCTTTGCTCGCTTTGATTTAGAGAAAGATTCTCCTTTATATGAAGAATACTACCATCAACATGAGCATCTTCGTTCTCGTGATGAAGAAATTCGCCGTCTGCCAGATTTACTAGATCGAAGCTATTGGGAGAAATCTCCTTGGGAATTTGCTCTGGCGGAAGCTGAGTTTGATTTTATAGAAGAGCTATTAACTCTAGTTGAACAACCGCCGTTGTCCTCCCGCTTTACTTTTCCTCCCGATAGAGCCACGGTGATGGTCAAAAGATTGGCTCTTTACTTGGGGGCTAAGTTATGTGGGGTAGCGGCCGTGGAGAATTCTTTTATCTATAGTCATGTAGGCCGGGGACCAGAGCCATATGGCCAACCGATATCGCTCCAACATCCTTATGCGATAGTTTTTGCGGTGGAGATGGACTTAGCCATGGTTGCCAATGCCCCCCAAGCTCCAGTGGTGGTCGAGACGTCAAAAAGATATACCGAAGCGGCTCACATTTCAATTGTGTTAGCTAAGACAATTCAGAAACTAGGGTATTCGGCTCGAGCTCATATTGCCGGGAGTAATTACCAGGTAATGCTTCCTCCTTTAGCTTGGAAGGCGGGGCTGGGGGAGCTGGGGCGATCAGGGATTATTATTACCTATCCTTACGGCCCTCGAGTGCGGTTAGGAGTTGTCACTACCGATTTACCCTTAATTCCTGACAAACCTGTGTCTTTTGGGGTCCAAGATTTTTGTGCCGCTTGCCTCAAGTGTGCCCGATGTTGCCCGGCCCAGGCAATTTCCAAAGGTGAACGGCAAATTGATAATGGTGTTACCCGCTGGGTGATCGATCGGGAGGCTTGTTATCGGTTTTGGCGGCAGGTGGGAACGGATTGCGCTACCTGTCTTTTTGTTTGTCCTTACAGCAAGGAGAATAACTTTTTCCACCGAGTGGTACGGGAAATTACCCGATCTTCGAAGCTTGCTCAGAAACTAGCTGTTCGAGGAGATGACTTTTTTTACGGCTCCCGACCTCAAGCCCGGTCTAGCCCGCTGGTGGGATTGACCAGAGTAAATAGTCCCCCTCACCAAAAGCAAAAATAATGTTTAGGCTTGATGCCCGCCTTAAAGAGAATAGAAAGTAAAATAATCCTACAAAAAGGAGAGATAATAGAAATAATTAAGGAGACAAATAAAAAAGGAAAAAATAAAAACCCCCCAAATAGAAACAAAAATAACGAAAAAAGAGAAAAGGAATAAAAGAGAATTTCTGGCAATGAATCTTTAAAAATAATAATAACTAAATCTAGAAATACTAAGATGAAGATTTTAATCCAGAGAATAAGTTAAAAAAGGAGGTAAAATGGCCACCCGGAGAAACTTTATTAAAACCCTTTCCATGGGGGTCGGAGGCTTAGGATTATGGGGATTGGCTAAGCGGGATGCTCAAGCTCGGTTGGCGGCCAAGCTTGAAGAGGTTGCGGCCACTCCCGCTGAGAAAGTAGCTCGGGATGAAAGTTTCTGGTTTCATGTCCAACAAGCCTTTAATACCGATCGCAGCATCATCAATCTCAACAATGGTGGTGTTCACCCTGCTCCTCGGATTGTCGTGGAAGCTGCCCAGCGATACATGGAATTTGCCAATGGGGCCCCGGTCTATAATTCTTGGCAATTCCTTCGCCCGCGCAAGGAACTAATTCGCCGAAAAATAGCTCGGAATTTTGGTTGTTCACCCGAAGAAATTGCCCTGACCCGCAACGTAACCGAATCGATGCAAATAGCACTTCTGGGCCTTGAACTTAAACCTGGGGATGAAGTTTTAACCACTACCCACGATTATCCATCAATGAAGAATGCTCTCTATCAGCGGGAAAAGAGGGAAGGAATCAAGGTGAAAACTTTTTCTTTTCCTTATCCTCCGCAAAGCTTGGACCAGTTAACAGAGTTATTTGCTCGCCACATTACTTCCAAAACAAAATTGATCCTGGTCTGCCACATTACCAATCTTACCGGCCAAATTTTCCCCATCCGGGACATCTGCCGCTTGGCCAAGCAGAGAGGAATCCCGGTGGTTATCGATGGAGCTCATGCCTTTGGGCATTTTGTTTTTGAACAGAAAGATTTGGAATGCGAAATTTATGGGGCTAACTTGCATAAATGGATGATGGCTCCAATTGGCACCGGATTTCTTTATGTTAAAAAAGAGAGAATAAAGGATATTTGGCCTTTATTTCCAGCCTCAGACCCTCAAGGGGATGACATCCGCAAATTTGAAGCTGTCGGTACTCAACCTGAGTACCTCAAATTAGCCATCGGTGAAGCACTCGAATTTCACCAAGCTATTGGTCCTAAGCGAAAAGAGGAACGGCTTCGCTACTTGAGAAATTATTGGGCCCAAGCCTTGGAAGAACTCCCTCGCGTGCGGGTTCTAACTTCTTATAATCCAGCTCAGTCATGTGGGATTGGCACTTTTACGGTGGATGGGCTGGATATGCAAAAATTAAGAGATAAGCTCCTGGAGGACTATAAAATCTTTACCATCACGGTGCGGATTCCCGCTCCCGAGAAAGGCCAACAAGATATCGTCGGCATGAGAGTTACCCCTAGCATTTATACACCCCTTAAAGATTTGGATCTTTTTATTGACGCAGTTACCAAGTATATCAGGAATGGATTCCCTTCTTAAGAAGATGTCTTTGGACTAAAGTTAAGGAGCTAAAGTCTTCCCAGAGCTTAATTGTAGCTACCCCTTATCTCCAGGCTAAGGGCAGAAATAGTTATTTTTGGGCTTTGTCCCCAAGTGACGGAAAACAAAATCGAACGAAAGGCGAAGGAGAAGGTCGGAGCCACATTGAAGATTTAGCCTTCCTGAACCGTCCCTCAAAGAAACCCGGCCGCCTCGGGCGCCGAGCGCCTATTGAGCACTGCTCGTTTAGAGTTTTGCAACTCATATTAACTTTGAAACTCATATTAACAGTGAATAAGATCCAAAGGTTTGAATTTATCGGTCGCATTTTCGCCGGCGCCGGGAAGGGCGGTGAAGGAATGGCGTTAAAATCTCGACCGAAGCGGAGACATTTTCCTTTGCCTTAACGTAGTAACTCATTCCCGTCACTTGGGGACAAAACCTAATTATAAATCTAATTCGCTTATCGATAAAAAATATGTTAGTAATTGTCGAAGACAATTGATTATTCTAATAATGCTATTTCTAAAATAAGGAGGAAAAAAATGAATAGAAAAGTAAAACTATGGATTATAGTGTTACTTTTTTTTGTCTCAGCATGTTCAGGAGTTAAAAATAATAAATCTGTAATTTCTAGTATTGATCTGGGTTTAACCAATACTAAAGTTGACAGTAAGGATGGACTGGTTGATGAATATGATATGCGGGTATCGGTTACAACAAAAGAAGGTCCTGAATTCAAAGTGCAATCTCTGACCATCATTACTCCTACGGGAACATCTTTTAAAGTTATGAGGAGTGATAAAGCGGCTATTGATCAAATTGATCCTGAGTTTGGAATAGAAATAATTCGAGGTTTCGAGCTTAAAGGAAATGAAGGGGCCTGGACATTGGCGGCTATAGCCAATAAGGAATATGAACTATATGGATATGGATTTTACACTTTTATCGCCGATTATGAGAAGGGGAGTGATACTGTTAAATTGTGGTATGGTGAACCAGGTTCTAATAATCCTTTGCCCTTTCTGACCAACAATGGCTTTACC
>DQWD01000262.1 GCA_011042725.1 Candidatus Aminicenantota bacterium
AGGAGTTCCCGGCGACCAGCGGCTGGTGTATGTGGGGACTGCCTCTGGAGGGGTGTGGAAAACCACTAATGGCGGCCTTACTTGGGAGCCTATTTTTGACCACCAGCCCGTGGCTTCCATTGGCGATCTTGCTTTAGAACCGGGCAATTCTGAAGTTATATATGTCGGCACCGGTGAGTCTAATCTTCGCAACTCAGTTTCTTTTGGTAATGGAGTCTATAAATCAACTGATGGTGGCAAGACGTGGAGGCATCTGGGGCTGGAAGATACACGCCATATTTCACGAATTGTTGTTAATCCTCACCACCCAGAAATTGTTTTAGTGGGAGCTCTTGGACATGCTTTTGGTCCTAACTCTGAAAGGGGAGTTTTCCGCAGTGTTGATGGCGGACGAACTTGGAAAAAGGTGCTCTATCTCGATGAATATCACGGTGTGTCTGATTTAGATATCAATCCTCGAAACCCTAACATTGTTTATGCTGGTCTCTGGCGTTTCGAACGTAAGCCATGGACCTTCCGTAGTGGTGACCGGCAAGGAGGGTTATTTCGCTCGGTGGACGGTGGTCAGACCTGGAAGAAATTAACAAATGGCTTACCGCAGCTCGTTGGCCGGATTGGGGTCAAGGTTGCTCCTAGTAATCCCCAGGTAGTCTATGTAATTACTGAATCGCCCGAGGGAACTCTTTATCGCTCGGATGATGGAGGAGAAAGTTTTCGCTGCGTCTCCCGGGATGTAGAGATTGTCTCGCGAGGATTTTATTACACCGATCTTCGAGTCGACCCAGAAGATGAAAGTCGAGTCTATGCTGTTTCTTCCAGGCTTCAAGTCTCGATTGATGGCGGCCAGACTTTTCAACAAATTTCTCCCTCAACTCATGTTGATTTTCATACTTTGTGGATTGATCCCTTAGATTCAAACCGGCTCTGGCAAGGCCAGGATGGCGGGATTGCTGTTTCTTATGATCGCGGTCAAAATTGGGAGTATGTCAATGTTTTTCCTCTGGCTCAGTTTTATCAGATCTACGCTGATAACCGTCTTCCGTTTTACTATGTGGGGGGCGGGCTTCAGGATAATGGTTGTTGGTTTGGGCCTAGTCGTAACCAGGAGACCTTTGGCATCCTCAACGATGACTGGCGGATGATTAGTTTTGGGGATGGGTTCTACGTAGTTAGCCATCCCGATAATCCTGACTTATTTTTGAGTGAGTCCCAAGGGGGTAATATTTACCGGACTAATATGGTGACCCGTCAGCAGCAAAATGTCAGTCCCCAGCCTCGTCGAGCTGATGGAGATCCCGTCGGAAAGCTTAAGTATCGCTTCAACTGGAACACGCCTATCATTCTTTCTCCTCATGACCGAAACACAGTTTATGTCGGTGGAAACGTGGTTTTTAAGTCCAATGATTTTGGTACCACTTGGGAGGTAATCAGCCCTGATTTGACGACTAATGACCCCGGGAAGCAAAAAACGGCGGGTGGACCTGCTTGGCCGGAAAATACTACCGCTGAATATCACTGTACCCTCACTAGCTTGGCTGAATCTCCCATTCAGCCAGGCATCTTGTGGGCCGGAAGTGATGATGGACGCCTCCACGTAACTAAAAATGGTGGTGAAAATTGGATTGAGGTTACCCCCAACATCTTTGGCTTGCCACCTAATTCTCCGGTGTCCCATATCGAACCTTCGCGGACTTCAGCCGGAAAAGCTTATGTTACTTTTGACCGTCACCTGCTTGATGATTATCGCCCTTATGTCTATGTCACCTCTGATTTTGGGGCCACCTGGCAGATGATAACCACTGGCCTTCCGGACAATAACTATATCTGGGTTATAAGGGAAGACCCGCGAAATCCCAATATTCTATATTTGGGGACGGAGCTGGGGTTGATGGTGAGTTTTTCCCGAGGTGAGAAGTGGCAAAAACTTCAACTGGGTAATCTCCCGACGGTGGCTATTCATGATATTCTGGTTCATCCCCGGGAGAACGACTTGATTCTCGGTACTCATGGCCGGGCACTTTGGATTCTTGACGATATTGCGATTTGGCAAGAACTTAAGCCCGGGGTGCTAGCTAAACCAATCCATCTTGGGCAACCTCGGCCTGCTTATCGCGTGGCCATCAAGCCTACCCGTTACGGGATCGGAGATAAGATCTTCAGGGGGCCAAATCCTCCTTATGGAGTTTTGATTACCTATTTAATCAATAAAGATGAAGTTAATGAAGATGAAGCTCGAATCGAAATCTGTGATTCTTCAGGCCAGTTGATCCGAACCTTAAAGAACATTCCCGTGGAAAAAGGCGCTAATCGAGTGGCTTGGGATTTACGATTTGAGCCGCCTCGTCCTCGTCGGGAGGAAAAAATAAGAGAGAGTTTTTTCCGGCGTGGCCCCCGGGGCCCTCAAGTTTTACCCGGGAAATACACCATCCGCTTGGTGGTAGGTCAGAACCAGGAAGAAAGAACAGTGGAAGTGAAGATGGACCCCAATCATCAAGTTAGTCTAGAGGATTTAAAAACACAATTAAGTTATTCTCTCCAACTCCGAGAGTTGATTTCTCAAGTGAATGATTATTGCCGTGGATTGGATGCGGTGTTGGCTCAACTTAAAGAAAGACAAGAGTTGGTTCGAAAGAGCAAACTTCCGCAGGCTAGTGAAATTGAGAAGCAATTGCAACTGTTAGAGGAGGAAGGAAAGAATATTATGGGCAAATTGACTCGTCCTGAAGGAAAGCCTTTTTGGAGTGCTGGGCCAAGATTAGGGGAGTTGCTTAATCAACTTTTTGGAAATATTGATGGGGTTGATACGCGGCCAACTCCTGCCCAGGTGGAGTTATTCGTTGAGCTAAAAGGCGAGTTGAAGGAAGTGGCCCAAGAAGTTCAAAATTTTTTCAGCCAAGATGTGAAGCGATTGAATAATTACCTCCAGCAGAATAACATTCCCAAAATTCTTGTTTCAAGATAACCACAAGTGTTATCAGAAAGGAGTAAAGGATGAAAGATTTAACAGTAAACTATATGGGTCTTAGATTAAAGAATCCGATAATTGTCGCCTCGTCTGGATTGACCCGGTCGTTGGAAGGAGTGGAAAAATGGGCAGAAGCTGGAGCTGGTGCGGTGGTTTTGAAATCCATTTTCGAGGAGCAATTTTGGGTTGAAGGAGGCGAGGAAGGCTTGGACTATTATCCCGAAATGAGGGATTATCTTGAGAGCGGAGGGCTTCTTGATTATGCCCCGCAGCAGATAGTCAAGTTAATCAAAGAAGCAAAAAAGCGATTTGATTTTCCTCTTTTGGCTAGCATTAATGGGCAAACAGAGCGGGGATGGATTCGTTTTGCCCAGCAACTAGAGGATGCCGGTTGCGATGGGCTGGAGTTGAATATTTATTCTCTTCCCCTTGATCCTGAAAAGCCTGGTGATAAGTATGAGAGTGGCTATTTAAAGATTGTGGAGAAGGTGCGACAGGTTGTCAGCCTTCCTTTGGCGGTTAAGATTTTTCATCAAATTACCTCTTTACCTCATTTTGTTCGCCGTTTGGGGGAAGCGGGCGCGCAAGGTGTAGTTCTTTTTAACTGGTTTTTAGAACCTGACCTTGACCTGACAAGCTTGCAAGCTCGCCATCGTCAGGGCGAAGCTAACTTTAATTTAGTCTTGCGATGGATTGCCCTTTTGGCCAACCGGGTTAAATGCGATTTGGCTGCTTCAGGAGGGGTAAAAGGGTCAGAGGAAGCATTGAAATTAATCTTGGCCGGGGCATCTGCTGTTCAGGTGTGCCGTCTCCTCTACCAGAAAGGTCCCGCGGCTATAAGAGAAATTATCAATGAAATTAATAATTGGCTCGAGGAACATAAATATAGCCGGTTAACAGAAATCCAAGGAAAACTCTCGCTTAAAGAAGAGAATTTGCGAATCAAAGGATTAGGAGAGGCAACGGCTTATTTACGGGCCCAGTACATCCGGCTTCACTCAGGAAAATAAAGGTCTGGTTCAAACAGTAAATTCTCTTAATTCCCCCCTAATTCTGCCGTTTCAAAAGAAAGCAAGAGAAATTATTGTTGTGGGTTTACCCGTCCGGTTTACTGCTACTCCTTCGGAGGTAATAGATAAAAGTAATGTCCAGGATTTAGAAGCAATTCTTCAAAGTTTAATTTTGGGGGAGGAAAAAATGAAAAATAAAATTCTGGTTCTTTATTGAAAAAATTCATTGTTTTGATCTCGAAACATTGACTCAGTTAATTGTCATCTTGGTGGAAGAATTTGAATGAAAGAAAAAAATGAACAACTTAAGTTCACCAAAATTAAAAATTTGGACTCCTTTTTCTTCTACCTTCTGGGCCTTCTGGATTTGAGCTCAGGGGAAATTAGTCAACCTGATTATTAGATTAGAAATTTTTTTAACTAAACACTTAATTTATCCGATGTCTAAATAAAGAGAGTTACGTCGGAGTTTCGGGCTTTTTCTAGAAAATAAGCTACTCCCACACATTTTTCTACTTGGGGAATCAGGCTTTCCCGGGGGATTTCCATGACTTCCATACTCATTTGACAACCGTAGAATTTAACCCCCAGTTCGATGGCCATCTGACGCATTGCTTCTAAAGAAGGAATTTTCTTGGCTTTCATCATGCGCTTAAACATCCACCGGCCAAGCCCACCAAAGCTCAAGCGGCTGGGAGAAGATCGGCTGATGTCGCCAGGGTAGAAAAGACCAAAAAGACGGCCAAAAAAGGATTTTCCTGTCCGTTTTTTCTTTTTCAATGCGCGTAAGCCCCAAAAGGTGAAAAACATGGTCACTTCCATCTGCGAAGCCGCAGCTCCAGTGGCGATGGTGAAGGCAGCTAATAATTTATCTAGGTCACCACTGAAAATGATGAGGGCCAATTTCTTAGAGGTGGAAGGCTGAAGCTGAGAATTTGCAGTCATTTTCTTCTCCCCAAGGTGAACAATTTGCTTAATATTATACTACTTTAAAGTAAAAAAGGGATGAAATAGGCCTTTAAAGTAAGGATTTCTAGAACATAAAATAGGCAAATGACTATTAGATGGAGGTAACGAACTAAAAGATCAATTTGTATGTTCTAGCTGCTAAGTTTAGAAAAAAAAATTAGCTAAAACGCGATTTTTGGGGCCAAAAATCGCGTTTTAGGGCTGCTTTAGGCGAGCCATATATAGTTAATTTATTTGTTATCAACTATATAGCGAGGCCCGACCCCACTGACACCCACCTCCACTCACTACTCTAGTCTATTTCGGGGTAAAGGAGTGCATTCAACAGGAACTTGTATGTTCCGTGGGACTGAGCTCGGTGTTGACAACGAAAACCAATAAGCACGATATGGCCTTTCTTGTATTTAAGATCAACCACGGCCCCTTTGCGGGCAATATAATCTTCGCCCAAAAGCCAGCCGCTTAACAGCACGTTTTCTTGGGGATAAGAGGCAACAGTGGTCCGGTCCCATTCTCCAGAAGGGATACTGGTTTGAAGGACTAAGCTTCGTGAGAACATGGCCGCAGCTTCTTTGGGAAGACCGTATCCTAAGGGATGAGTGGTCTTAACTATAATCTTCAGTAAAGAAGTGGGGCAGAAGAACTTACTCCGATCCACTCTTTCCAGGGCATTGGAAACAGGTGGTTTGAACTCGTTGAAAACCAAACGGCAGGCGTCATTAAGAGTAACGAGAATGCCTCCTTGGGCGACAAAATCTTTAAGGGCAGTTACTCCTTCTTGCCCGATTCCGCCTTGGTATTCAGGTGGCATTTCGGTGAAGTAACGGCGATAAGGAGATGACGATGAAGGACGGCCAAGTTTGATAATGTCAGGGTTTTCCGAGGCGAAAACGATAACATCAAATTTTTGTCGTAAATTTACTTTCTTGCCTTTGGGGGCTTGGAAGTCTTTGTTGTGTAACGTAGTATAAGGAATATCTAAATCATCAAAGACATAGCGAGTCCAGCCCTCATCCATATTGGCTCGCCATGATTGATAAAGAGCAACGCGGCATTTCTTGAGGGGAGCTTTGGCGATATTAGCGATATCGTTCAAACCCACCGGTGATACTCGCCATTTCTCGAGAAGAGGTTTGATAATTTTTTGAGCGGGGGCGTCATTTTTAACTAAAAAAGTGCCGGTGGTAAGTTCTTCCCCCGCCGAAGTTTTAAAGGCCTGAGTGGCTCGCCAAACTTCTCCTTTTCCTTGAAGAAGAGCAAAAGCAATGGGGAAGGAGTTATTGTAACGGGCATCGAAGGCTAAATAAGGAGTGGCAGGAAGACCAGAAGGCTGGGGAAAAGGAATCTTGTCGATTTTACTCAACTCAGCGGTAAAAGGGTTATTGATTTGGTCACAAGTAACTCCCATTTGCAAAGGTAGCGTCCAACCAGCATTATCATAGGGAGGAATGGGTGGCCCACCGGGATACTGGCGAATATCTGGGTATTTCTGTTTTTCTAGGAGTGCTTGAGCATAAGGTCGATAAGGTTGAGCCATTAAAACCACAAAAGATCCGGCGGGATAGAGCTTGCCATCAGCCACAAAATCTTTTGTCGCCTGGTGAATTTCAACTCCTCCAAACTGGAGGATATCCAGCATCCGTAAAGTAGTTAAATAATCATGTTGGTCACGGTGGATTACGAAGGCAAAAGGTTCGCCTTTGGCTGGTGGTTGGCAGAAATCATGGTTCATTTTGTAAAAGTTATAGAGCAGATCTTCTTTATGAAGGTAAGCTGTTTTGACCAAGCTGGTTGAAAGGGCAAGTTCATACTCAACAATATCTCTTAATCGCCACCATCCTCCCGACCAGGGATCAGGGAATTGCATTCTTTTCTCAATGTAGGATTTAGGCAATTCATTGGGTTCAATGTAGATGGGTGTGGCCACTTTTACCGAGGCCATCTCACTTAAAAGACCAAGGCAATTATGAAGCCAAGAAGTGTCATCACAAGCCCCAATCCACCAACCGGTGAAGCTACGACCATGAACCACTCCTTTAAACCCTTGTTTTTGGAGGTCATAAGCCATGTTCATACCACAAAGAGCCACTCCCCGCCAAACCAGCGGATGGATATTTGGTAAAGGAGGATCCATGAAAGGAGGAATAAATAAGCGAGCTCCAGTTGAACCCATTTGGTGTTCGTCGATATGAATTTGGGGAATCCAGTCATGGTAAAGCAGTTTGGTTACTGCTTTAGTTTCAGCCAGATTAAACATGAACCAATCCCGGTTGTCATCATGTCCCGCGTAATGATGGTAGAGCCAAGGCATTTGGCCTCCTTCATATTTAGTTCCCACATATTTCCGGTACCATTCGGTGACCATCTGCTCTCCGTCAGGGTTGGTGGAAGGGACAAGAAGAACAATCACATCCTGGAGAACCTTATCGGTGTCAAAAGGAGTTTTTCCGCTTACTAGATTATAAGCAAACTCCATCGACATCTGGGCCGAGCCAATTTCTGTGGAATGAATATTGCAGGTAATCAGGAGAATGACTTTACCTTCCTTGGCTAGTTGGCGGGCTTCTTCGGGAGAGAGCCCCCGAGCATCGCGGAGACGACGGGTAATGGATCGGTATTTATCTAGTTGGGCCATATTATCTTCGCTAGTGATAATGGCCATGATCATTGGTTTGCCTAGGGTCGACTTTCCGATTTCAACCACCTTGATTTTGGGGGATTCCTGGTCGAGTTTCTGGAAGTAAGCAGTAATCTGGTTATAATCAGCTAGCTTACGGTCAGCACCAACTTGATGACCGAGAAATTTATCCGGCGGAGTTTGAGCAAGGGCAAGGAGAGGGAGAATAAACAGAAGCCCTAAGCTCAAAGTTAATAATTTTTTGAGGTTCATTTGATCCTCCTTCTAAAATATCAGATATTCTTATCTATCACCCTGAGGGACTCGTGTCAAGAAGATTTGTCTTGCTCCGACTGAAATAAAGGATTGCGAAATGAGAAGACTACAGCCAGCTGAGAAAGCCAAATTTGTTTTATTCGCCAAGCTGGAGAGATGCTTTACTTTTCAAGGGGGGAATAATTGTCTCTAGAGAACGATTCTGGTAATATTAAAAAAGGAGGTGATGAAAATGTTTTTCTGGGATTATACGTTTTTCCTGTTGATTCCACCACTCATCTTAGCTGGGTATGCTCAACAGAAGGTTAAATCGACATTTCATCGATTCAGCCAAATATTGGCCTCTTCCCGCCGGACAGCCGCTGAGGTAGCTCGGAGTATTCTTGACCAGGCAGGAATTGATGATGTTCGGGTAGAAAAGGTCCCCGGACAATTAAGTGACCATTATGATCCCAGAAAAAAGGTTTTACGCCTTTCGGAAAATGTCTATTCTTCATCGTCATTAGCTGCCCTGGGGGTAGCAGCGCATGAAGCAGGCCATGCCCTTCAGCATCACCAAGGCTATACCCCCCTTTACCTGCGTAATGCAATTTACCCTGTAGCTAATCTAGGTTCGAGTTTAGCTTTTCCTCTTTTTTTCATCGGTTTTCTATTTAGCAGCCAAGGACCAAGCATCTTAATGGACTTGGGAATTCTTCTCTTTGTGGGAGCCGTGGCTTTTAGCGTGATTACGTTGCCGGTGGAGTTTAACGCTTCTAACCGAGCTTTAAAAATTCTTTATCAAGGTGGTTATCTTCGGGAAAAGGAATTAGAAGGGGCGCGACAGGTTTTAAAAGCCGCCGCTTTAACCTATGTTGCCGCGACGGCCATGGCCCTCATGCAACTCCTCCGCCTTTTCTTACTGCGGGAATCAAGGCGGTAAGGATTTGCCCCAGGGGCATAAGACATTGATTGGCCCAGCTAGGATCAAATGAACCATTAAGCTTGAAATGAGGTGAATTTTGAGAAAAGCAAGATTTTTTCCAATATCTCTCATTTTGTTTTCATTTTTATTTCTATTTGGCAATTTAATTTCGCCAAGTTATATTTTTAGCCAAGAAAAAGAACCACCAACCAACCAGGTGGTTGAGGTACCCCAGGCAAAACCATCCCCCTGGTGGGAAAAGTTAGAAGTTGAAGTTCACTATGGGCAATGGACTTTGGATCCTATCAAGGGATTTTTTGAAGAGGACCTTAAGAAAGATTTGGGCCGGGAGATTCGAAAAGAAGTTACCAATCAAGTCCGTGACTCCCACCCCGGGATTGAACAGGGGAATTATACTCAAACATTAATCTTTGATTCAGGGGGTTCTAATTTTGGCTTTGAATTAAGGTATTACCCCCAGGGTCGAGAAGGCGCCTTTAGCTTTGGTTTTTCGGTGGAAAAAACAACCATGCAGGTGTCAGTCGATGGTGATGTCAAGCAGGAGTTTAAAGATGGAACCAATGCCCAAGTTGAGGCTTTTGGATCGCTGGAAATTTCACCTTGGACGACAAACATCAGTTTAAGATGGGATTTGAGGCCGCGGTGGCGAATTAGTCCTTATGCCGTCATCGGTTTAGGCTTGGGCAATTTGGTGGGGGAGATGAGTTACAATTATACTGGATACTATCGGTGGGCAGGACCGGATGAAACCATTGAGGAATCAGAAACAAAAACCTTGAAAGAGGCCGAGGAAGAAGTTGATTTTAATATTCCCAATATTATTATTATTTTGCAGACCCATCTGGGAATAAGAATCAGAGTAGTTGAGCAGTTTTACCTTCGCTTGGAAACAGGGCTCTGGGATGGGCTTATTTTTCGAGGCGGTGTGGCTTATAGATTCTAAAATTAGTTAACGAAATAAGAAGATAAAGATAAACTGGAAAATAATGAAAAAGAAAATAAGGACCGTGCTAGATGGGGAGCTAGCGGTGCCCTGTAACCCACAACCCGCTCTAGTGGGGTCGAACTCCCATCCGAGGCCACTTCTTGTCTGGACTGCGTTCAGGTAAGCGGTGATGAGGGTAGGGTCCTGCGCAAGGAAGCGCCTGTGAACCCCGTCAGGACCGGGAGGTAGCAGCGGTAGCAGGAGAGCTGCCTGTGCTGCAGATTAGCCTTGCCTGAGCTGGCTGCCTGAATGGCGCAGGTAAGGGCTGGTCGAAGATGGGTGCACGGTCCTTTTAATTTCTGACTTTTTTTTCTGACCAAGTATCCTCAAACAAGCCTTGCTCCGGAATTTTAACGAGTGCCGAGTCCTTTTAACCTTTTCCTCTTTATTCTAGGCCGGAAATAAACCAGCCTTAAGGCTTAAAGCTAAGCTTGAAGAGCCTAGCGCTTTTCAAGATGAAATAACTAACTTTTTCTCCTTTACTTCGCTTACCACTCAGGGAAGAAATGGGAGGGGAATTTAGCCTTTTTTCCCTTACTTAAGCTAAGAGAACTTGAGCTTCTTGGAAAAGTTGGCGAACGGGTAAGAGATAAGGGCAGTATTTTTCGCATAATCCACAATTAAGACAAGGTTGAAGAGATGTTTTTAATTGAGCAAATTTTTGACGAGCCCATTCTTTTTTTTCTTGGCCTTCAAAATAATGCAGATATCTTAAAACGGTTGGAAGAGGATTTGATTGAGGGCATACTTTTTCGCAGGTTCCACACATGCGGCAGGTTAGGCGACTGGTTTTAGCCACGAGGCGATAAAGGTTTCTCTTTTCTTTTTCGGTTATTTCTTGGCCGACGACGGCTAGATCTTCTTCCATCTGCTGAAAGTTAAGCATTTCGGTGACAACAGTAGTAAGGTAAGGGTTAGAAAGTACCCATTTTAGCATGGCTTGATAGATGGATGTGGTTCCTTGCTGATAGGCAGTCAAGTCTTGCCGGCGACCACCAACTTTTAATGTTTTCATAGCTACAAGGCCAATTTCACGGTCAAAGGCTTGCTGAAACAATTCTTTTATTCCTGAAACTCCCAGATAGTCAGGGTAAGTGCGGATGGGATTTTCAACTTTTTGAAGATCATAGATGTTATATCCAATTTGAATTACATCGTAGAGGTTACATTCGATCGCCTTGGTGAAGACCTGAAGATGATTTTGGTGACAGGAAAATCCTCGATAACGGTATTTTCCTTGTTGTTTAAGTCGATCAAAAGCAGTGAGGATGCGTTCATCGGTTAGATGCTCGGGATTGCTGACACCATGGGTCATCAACACATCGATATAATCGAATTGAAGGCGTCTTAAACTTCCTTCTACGGTGCGAATGACAGATGTGATGGTATCTTGAGGCCGAAAATGAAATTTAGTGGCCACGTAAATTTTATCGCGGCCTACTTCGCGAGCAAGGCGGCCAATTTGACGTTCAGCATTTCCTCCCATGTAGGTGTGAGAGCAATCAATGTAATTAACCCCTCGATCAATTATTTCTCGAAAAAGCCCCCAATCAGGTAGAGGACTGCTACCCAAGGAAATTTCTGAAACATAAAAACCTGTGCGTCCCAAACGCCGATAAATCATGTTCCCCTTTTTAATTCGATGAGGCGGCGAAGA
>DQWD01000327.1 GCA_011042725.1 Candidatus Aminicenantota bacterium
GTTAACGATCAAGATTGGATAAAGAAAATAGACAGGTAGCTGGTTATTTTTTCTTGATAAGAGAAAGAAGTTTTTTTTCTTTCTTAATTCCTTCTAAGATAGCCTTTAAGAAATGTTCTGTTTCTTTTTCGTCATAATCAGTGCTGGTCAAGGTTAAGTCATTGTTGAGAAAGGCACAAGAGATATTCTTGGTTGACTTGGCGAGGCGGGTAAATTTTAATTGGGGAGAGGAGAAGCTAGTGATTTGGATAAGCATACGCTCGAGTTGGAGGTCGGGGTAAATTAAGACGACAACTTGCTCTTCCTTATTTTCTTGGCAACCGTCGATTTCGATGAAAAATTCTCGCTTGATGAAGTTATCTCCTTTCCGAGGTCCCATTTCTTTAACTTCATCATAAATGCAACGGAGATGGCGGAGAATCTTAGGGGGAGTGGCTGGGGGGAGGTTAGAGGGAGAGACGGGAGGAGAAAGAAAATCTTCCAGGTTAGGGACTAGAGACCCAGCTAACGCATTGGAACTAATCCCCAAGATAATGCCCAAGGCCAGGAAGAAAATGCAAAAGTTAGGCCTTTTCCTCATTATCAGATGCCCCACCTTTTCTATATATCATAGGAAAGGAAATTTGACTAGGTTCTCTTGACTCGGAGAAAGCATCCCTATTAGAAGACATAATAGTCAAAAGATGGATAATATTTCTATTTTTGGACACTAGTAGATAAAAAAGGGATGAAAAAAATTTCGGTCATAATTGTTGGAGCTAAGGTTTCCAATATAACCAGGAGTAATGAAAACCCCTCTTTCTTTATTACCTATTTTATCTCTAATTTTCCTTATCACTGTTTGCAAACTTTACAAGAAGAGATGAAAAATATAAAATCGAGAAAGAAAAGGAGGTCTCATGAAAAAAATTGTCTGGTTGCTTTGTTTATTATTTTTTATGGGAGGATTAATCTACGGCGATTATTTTATTAAAGAAAAATCTCACACTGATGCCATCCAAATGATGGGCCAAAGCCAACCGGCTCGCGATGAAGTAATGGAGATGTGGATAAGTCAGGATCTCAAAAAAATGGCTGCCAATTCTTCTGAGCAGTCAATGATCATTGATCTAAATAAAAATCTCATGTATCTCGTGGATCATCAAAATAAATCATATGTGGAAATGGACTTACCCCTCGACATTTCCAAGTATGTTCCCGCCCAGATGGCTCAGATGATGAATCAAATGGCCAATTCGGTTACCATCGAGGTTACTCCGACCGGGCAGAAAAAGAAAATTGGGCAATGGGAGTGTTCTGAATATGACGTGGTCATGAACATTATGATGATGAAGATGGAGATGAAGGTTTGGGCGACAAAAGATGTTCCTTTTTCCTGGGAAAAAGTAACCAAAGACTTGACGTCTCAGGTAATGGCTGCCCAATTACGTTTAAATCAATCGGCCCTCCAGGAATTGCTGAAAGTGGAAGGACAATGGATTGCCAGTGAAACAAAGATGAATATGATGGGAAACACAGTCAGGTCGACTACAGAAGTGCTCGAAATTAGTGAAAAAGATGCTCCCCAGGGAATTTATCAAGTTCCAGCCGAGTACACGAAAAAAGAAAAGTTAAGTATGGAGGATCTTCAGAGGCGATAAATCTTTCTTTTCCCTTCCCTCGTTATTATTCATCCATAAAAGGAAGAATTAGCTGAAATAGTTCCTGGCGTTCTCTCATAAGTTCGCTGATTTCTTCCTGGCGCTCTTGGAAAAGATTAATGTCGGCCTGGGCAAATAAATCTTTGGCCTCTTCGGTTCCTGCTGCCGAATATAGTCCAAACTTAATATGGAAAGGGAGAATTCTTTGGTTATCTTGGGCTTCTTGGAGGGCTTGTTGGATTCTTTGGCGCACCTGTTGAGCTCCCTGTTCATCAGTATGAGGAAGAAGAAGGGCAAATTCGTCAGCACCGATGCGGAATACGGTATCAACTTTACGCACCTGCTCCCTGAGCAAACAAGCCAAAGTTTTCAGTATATTATCGCCAGCTTGATAACCATATTCTTCGTTTATTTTTTGGAAAGCTTCAATGTCAAGCAGGATGAGAGAGAGGGGAAAATTGTAACGCTCACATCTTTCTATTTCTTGGGCTAGAAGGTGTTCAAAATAAGAGCGATTATAAACCTTTGTCAGAGGGTCAAGTCGATCCTGGTCTTGAAGCTTGCTCTGGAGGTGAATCTTTTCGGCCATCAATCCCACCAGATTGGTCATGGTTTGGAGGAATTGAAGATGGGCAGAAGAAAATGAGCCTTGTTCTTTTGTTTGGATGATTTCCACTACCGCCATTATTGTTGAGGAAATCTTAAGGGGAACACTTAAAATTGCTTTTATATCAGTCTTAATAATTTTTGTCAGGCGAGAGGATACTCTCGGGTCCAGCTCAGCTTCAGAAATAAGCAGGGGGGCCTCGTGTTCAAACACCCACCAGGCTAAACCTTCTCCATAAGGGAGGCTTAGTTTAGTAATTTGATCACTCTGAGGACCAATAACTAGCTGATAAATTAAATTTTTCCTCTCTTCGCTGGGGATAATCAGGCAGGTTAGATAAGGATTAAAAATCTCATGTACTTTGGCTAAGAAAAATTTGAAAAGTGCTTCCCACGAAGCGAAAGCACCAATCCTTTGAGTATAATCAATTAGGTCACTAAGTTTTGGCTGTTTTAATTGTTCACTTTTTGCTTCTTTAATGTTGACACTCCTTTATTTTTTACCTTCTTTTTCTCCTGATGCCGAAGAGCTTTTGGGCTGCCAATCTTCTTTTTGGGGGGGAAGCTTTTCTAAGAAATCGGCTTTTACTTGGAAAAGATAATTTAGCCTGGTATTTCGAAGGTAAGCTGTTTTTTCCCCATCTTTTTCTTGGATTTGGCCCACTTGAATGGTTATTTCCTTGGTTTTATTTTCTCCTTCTTCAACAAGAAGAGTAAACTCAGTTTGAGGTTGTTCCAATCCGTATTCTTTCAGCTCAAAAGGTGGATCGATGAATGAGTCTGTTTCTAAGCTTTCGACTTCGCGAATGAAATTTTCAATTTTTTCATTATCTGCTTTTTTACCTGATGGTTCAAAAAGCCAGTCATTAGCATCATTTTTCTGCAAAGAGATGTCCAATTCCTTTGTTTTCAACTTTAGTCCTTTTACCTCCCAGGTGTAAAAAACCGCAATTTCTTTTTCTCTTAGCTCTTCAATTTTTTTGTCTAAATCGGAGGTAATTGTGTCCTCAGCCGAGATGATTTTGGAGGTGGCGGTGGAAGTGGCATAAAGAGTGTCGTCTTGTTTGGTTAAGTAGACCGTCAATTCCTGTTCTTTTTGGGGGAGTTGGAGCTTGATTTTGTATTGAGGGTTGGCCAAGCCATATCTTCTCAGTTCTTCTTCGTTTTTTTCCTCACTGAGAAATTCCTTGGCTTTTAGACTGGATAGAGAGTAAAGAATATTGCTTATTTGGCTGGCTTCAGCCAAGGATTGAAGAGGTGAAGTTAGCCACCACTCATCGTCTTTCTTCTCAGCTTCCCATTTGGTTTGTGGCCCTTCCACCTTGATTTCCTTGACTTCGTCAGTGGCCAAGGAAAAAATATCTTTTTTGCGAAAGTCAATAAGTTTTTTATCCAAAGCCGTTTTAATGAAACTGGGAAGAAGGACGACGCGCTCCTCGTCACTTCTTTTGGCAAATAACGTGTTGTCCAAGGGATTTTCCTCGCCAATTTCGATTTTGACTTCGGTCTTGTCTTTGAATTTGAGGGTAATTTCCTTATTTGGTAGTCCGTATTTTTTGAGATCGTTGGGTGCCTCCTCGACCACTCTTTCAAGCTTTAAATTAGAGAAATCATCTGCTAGACGGTTTACTTCATAGCGGTCAGCAGCAGCAGTTATGGGCTCTTTAATTAACCAATTGTCCTCGTCTTCTTTAACGAAATGGATTGTCTCCTCGCCTCTAGTCAGAATTATTTCGGTGACCTCCTCTGAAGAGCGATCAACTAGTTTATCTTCTTTTTTTTCTTTTTTAAACACAGATTCGGAAAGAAGGAAGAAGGCTAGGAGGATAACAAAAGCAATAAATAAATAGAGAGTGGTGCGAAATTTCATAGCGTTCTCCTCCTTATCCAGATTGATACTCCGATGACCAAAACTAAGAGAGGAAGAATAATCACCGAAACAAAAAAGAGGAGTCGACCCTGGGTGGGAGTCATATTAATGGTTCGGGGGTTTTGAGTTTTGGGTTGGATAGAAATTAAATCTTCTTCCTCAGTAAGCCAGTTAATTGTGTTCAGGAAGAAGTTGCCATTACCAGAAAGGTTATAATAACGATTGGTTACAAAATCAGAGTCACCAAACACTGCTAGCCGGGCTTCGGGAGTTTTGGTTTCACCTTGGTCTTTTTCTTCTTGATTAGAAGACTTGTCTTTGTCCTGGCCCTTTTTTTTATCGGCGGTGGTATTTTCTTTCTTTTCCGCTTTTTCTTTGGCCTTGTTCTCTTGGGGAGGAGAAATTGTTACCACGGCGGCCAAGTTAATCGGACCGTGGACATCTTTTCCTTCGGTAAAAGTAACTTCCCGTTCGTTAAGCTGCCTTTCTGACCAAGAATTGGGGCTAGTCTTAGCTAGAGCCTCGACGACAACTCCTTCTGGTTTCTCTTCAGCAATGTTGATGGAGCGAGCATAAGGGAAAAAAGTAGCATACCGGAAATTTCGAGTTATAGGGTGATACTCATATTCGCTCACCACGGGCATAAAATAGTCTCCTCCGAGAAGACGAGAAACAGTATCTACGACCAAATCGTCTTCAAGTTGGAGACCATATTCATTCAAAAAAGGTTTTAAACCAGGGGCAGATTGGGGGTCAACCATAATCAGAACGCGTCCTCCTTGTTTTAAATAGTTACGAATTGTTTCTAACTCGTTAGGAAGGAGGTCCTTTTGCGGACCAGGTACAACGAGAAGGGATAAATCCTTGGGGAAATTATCAGCGAGAGCTAGGGATAGTGTCTTGACTTCATAGCCTAATTTTTCCAGTTCTGATTTAACCAGGGAATAACCACCTGCTTCGCTATCCTCAATACTTGGCTCACCGTGTCCTTCAAGGAAGTAAATAATTTTTTTCTTCTCTCGAGTTACTTTAATCAAGGCATTGGTGACGTCTTCTTCAGAGGTAGTGTTAATGCGGCTTTCTTTGTCCTTGCATTCAAAAATGGACGTGCCGTCCTCGGAAACTTCATAGCGCTTGACCAAACCGGGATTTTTGTCGGGGTCAATAAATTCGTATTTTATTTTTCCCGAATGATAAGCGTAAATTTTTAGTAAGTCTTCCATTTTTGACCGATTAAAATTTCCTTCTCGGAAAAAACAACGAATCATGACTTCTTTATCTAGGTTTTTGAGGACTTGGATACTCTTGTCTGAGAGCGAATGAAGTTTGGCTTCGGTAAAGTCAAAGCGATAGTGATGGCGAGCAAAGAAAAGGTTGATAATCACTAAAATTCCAAGCACCAAAATAATCACGAGGAAGAGATTGCTGGAATAGATAAACGATTTTCGTCGAAGGGATTGTTTTAGCTCCGAAAGATTCAAGCCAAAGTAAATAATTATACTCGCCAGGCCAAGGCCGATAAGAATGAAACCGATAAATTTTTTGTAAGTCCAAATCCGGAGGGCAAAAAGCCCAAAAAGAAAAAGCAAAATTCCAACCGTATTGAGGTATTTACGGAGTACTTCCATTTTTTACCTCCATCGCCGAGATTGAATCACTGCGTGAGTTAGAAAAAGCCCGAGGAAGATGATGCTTAAGTAATAGACAAGATCAGAAGTATCGAGGATTCCTCTTGTCATATCATCAAAATGTTGGAAAAAGGATAAATAATTCAGCACATCTTTCCAAAACCCAGTGGCTGAATAAGAAGCCCAATTAAGAACCCAGAAGAGAAGGAGAGCTCCAAAAGTGAGCATCGCAGCGACAATCTGGTTTTCGGTTACCGAAGAAAAGAAAAGACCGATGGCTATGAAAGAAGCTCCTACTAAAAAGAGCCCTAAATAGCCGTTAAGGAGGGAAGGTAGCTCAGGGTTACCGTAGAGAAAAGTAAAAATCACTGGTATCCAGGTGAGCAGCAACATGGTGACTAATACGGCGAGGGCCGCCGTGTATTTACCGAGAATGATATGATTGATAGAAAGGGGAGAAGTGAAGAGTAATTCGTCAGTCTTGATCTTTTTTTCCTCGGCCAGAAGCCTCATCGACAAAAGAGGAATAACCAACAGGAGGATGATACTAATGTTATGAAATAAAGGTGAAAAGACCATTTGGTTGATGTTTAATTGCTGGAAATAGTAAGGATTTTGAGCCATCTGGAGAGATTGCGAGTTGAACCACCAGATAAGACTGTAGAAGAAAAACCCGACTAAAACCAAAAAAACGGTTATGACTACATAAGCTATGGGTGAGGTGAAATAGGTTTGAATTTCTTTTTTACTTATCGCCCATATATTTCTCATTTTCTTATTCCTCCTCCCGAGATAACTTTCAAGTAGAGATTCTCAATGTTCATCGCTAAAGGTCTCATTTCTTGGAGCCCTAAATTTTTCTCGACTACCAAGCGGGTGATATCATCTCGGAGATCATAACCGGATGGCCACTCAATTCTCCAGCCACCATTTTCGGGTTGGACCGAGGTGACGTGGGGGAGAGCTTGCAAGAGAGAGGTTATTTCTTGATCTTTTTGGCGCAGCTTAAGATAAACACCATCTTGATCTAAAAGTGAGCTAGTTAATTCTTCCAAGGAGCCGCTAGCCATTAATTGCCCTTCATTGATAATGACCACTCCATCACAAATTTGAGTAACTTCAGCTAAGATATGAGTCGAGAGGATGATTGTTCTTTCTCCTTTGAAGGAACGAATTAGTTGTCTGATTTCAATAATCTGGGCCGGATCAAGACCAATGGTTGGTTCATCCAGAATCAGCACTTGGGGATCGTGAATTAAGGCTTGAGCCAGACCAACTCTTTGGCGGTACCCGCGTGAGATGTTTCTAATCAAACGCGAACGAACTGAAGATAAACCCACTCGGTCAATCACTCGGTTGACGGCCTTTTTTCTTTCTGCGGCCAGAATTCCTTTTATTTCGGCGACAAATTTTAAATAACCTTCCACGGTCATTTCGGGGTACAGGGGGACTACCTCGGGAAGATAACCAATGACTCGTTTAACTTGATTGGCTTGTTCAAAGACATCGTAGCCAGCCACTCGAGCGTGACCATCAGTAGCCGGAAGGTAACCAGTGAGGATTCGCATGGTGGTTGTTTTACCGGCGGCATTGGGGCCGAGGAAGCCCCAAATTTTTCCTTTTTCAACTTGGAAGGTTAAGTCTTTAATGGCGATTAAGTCACCATATTTTTTAGTGAGATGTTCAACTTCAATCATCTCCTCATCTCCTTCCTTATTGAGTTTAGATTTGTGTTGGCTATCAGGATAATTATTATACAAATTATACAATAAAAATCACTTATTTGCTTATCCTTAATAAAAATTTTATGCCCATCAACTACTTCGTTACAATTCGTTAAGAGGGCCCCAGCGATCATGATGGAAGCATGGCTTTGTAAAGATCTTAGTTTATTGATTTTGGCTACATCTTTTCGGGAAGAGGTAATCCCATTAATTCTAGGGCTGTAGCCAGAGTTTTCTGGAGATAATAAATAGTGATAATCCGCCATTGCTGAATTTGTTCATCTTTTTCAGCCAATATGGGGTATTTATGATAATAAGCGTTGAATTTTTGGCACAGATTAAAGGTGAATTTAGCTAGATTAGAAAGTTCGAGGGTAGAGAGGCTATGAAGGACTTCTTCATCCAGATGAGAGGCAAAATAGATGAGCTCCCACATTTCATCTTTTTCTTGAGGGGAGAGTGTACTTAAGGTCAAGTGGTCAATTTTATCTAGGGAAATTAAATTCTCAACCCTAATTTTTGTCCTTTCCTTCAGTTTGCGGAAAATACTTTGGATGCGGACATAAGTGTATTGTAAATAAGGACCTGTTTCTCCCTCAAAATTTAAGGCTTCGTCAAAATCGAAGACAATAAGGGAATTTCGGCTATATTTCAGCATGAAATAACGCAGGGCTCCACAGGCAATCTGGCGGGCGATTTCTTTTTTGCTTTTCTCTGGTAAATCAGGGTTTCGCCGGTTGACTTCCTGGTAGGCTTTGATTTCTAGTTGATCAAGAAAATCGTTAGCTTTGATTCCCAAGCCGCGGCGGCCAGAGACTTCGTAAAAGTTTTTTTCTTCTTCTCCCGGGGGAGGTTGAAGGCCCAGCTCCTTGAGACTTTGGGGAGAAAGAGCCACCATCTCATAGGAGAAGTGGATAGAGTTTTCTGCTTGCTGGTGATATTCCAGGAGACGGAGACTTTCAACGACGACGTCCTGGAGATAAGACTGTCGTGTATCAATGACGTTGTACACTTTGGAGCCACCCCCAAAGTGGACTTGATAAGAAGTGGGCTGGTCGGTAGAGATCCAGATGGTATGACCATTTTCCTCAATAAATGGTTCGTAATAAAAATCTAAACCCAAAAGGCCGAATTTCCACAGTTGGTAGGCAATATCTTTGCCCACGTAAGTGACCGTTCCGTCGGAGCGAACAATTACCTTTTCTTTTTCTGTCCGCTGGGCTAGAGGCATTACCCAGCAACCTTTATTTGGTCCATCTTGGGCGAGAGAGATTGCTTCTTTTCCTTTGAGTAACTGAAAGGCTTTCTCCCAGAATTTAAGATGGAGAATACTACTTTCACAGGGGAGGACATCGTAAGTAATCCCTAGTCGTTTCATAGTGGTTAAGTGAGCTTGGACAATTTGTCGCGATATGTATTCGGCAATCCGAGCTTCGTCTCCTTCGCCTTTCTCAACTTTTTTTAAGTAAATATTTCTTTTGGCTTGCGCCTCTGGTTGCTCTTGGAGATATTGGGAGACACGAGTATATAAATCCCAACAATAATCATCTAATTGGGCAGGAATAGATTGAATTTCAGGCAATTTTTTCTTTTCCAGCTCTAGAAATCCAAAGACCACGTCGACCACCTGAACTCCGGTATCGTCGATATAATTTTGCACTTCCACTTTTTCCCCTTTGTATTTGAGACAACGGGCCAGAGTATCTCCCAGAACAGCATTGCGGAGGTGACCGATGTGGGCGGCTTTATTAGGATTGATGTTGGTATGTTCGATGATGATTTTCTTTTCTTCTGCCCCCGAGTCTTTTTTAGGACTTCCTTCAAATATTTTTTTGATGAATTTTTTACGATCGAGAAAGAGATTAAGATAGCCCCCGCCAGCTAATTCAATTTTGCTTACTTCTTCAATGGTCTGGAGAGGAGATAGAGCTAACTGGGCAATTTGGTAAGGGGCTTTCTTTAATTTTTTGGCGAGGCGAAAAGCCACTGGCAGGGCGACATCTCCCATTTTTAGGGAAGGTGGTTGAGTGAGTTCGAGGTCATTTTCCTCCAAGGGAAAAAGAGGAGTTAAACAGGTTTTGATTTTTTTTTGCAGCGCTTTTTTCCATAAGTTCATGGCCAATTAAATAATTATATCAGAAAAAACCTAGGCGACAAGTTCAAAAAAAACTCTTTATCCTTGAATACTCAGCTTTTCTGTGGTATCAAATTAATTTTAATAGGAGTTTGATCAATGAAAAAGACACGTATTTTTTCGATTCATCAAAAGCTTAAAGCCAAAATAATTGAATTTGCCGGTTGGGAGATGCCGGTTGAGTACTCAAGTATTGTCGATGAACATCTAGCTGTTAGAACTAAAGCCGGTCTTTTCGATGTCAGCCACATGGGTGAAATTATGGTTACTGGAGAGGATGCATTAAACTTTGTGCAATATTTAACCCCAAATAATGTGGCTAAGCTTTTTCCAGGTAAAGCCCATTATTCAGCCCTCACCACCCCCCAAGGAACATTCATTGATGATCTCTTGGTCTATTGCTTGGCTGAAAATCAATATTTATTAGTGGTTAATGCAGCCAACACCGAGAAAGATTACCAGTGGATTGTCAGCCATCAAGGAAGTTACAAGGTTCAAGTTGAGAATCAAAGCGATCAGGTAACCCAACTTGCCCTTCAAGGACCACGGGCTCAGGAAATTCTTCAGCCTTTAGTTCCCGTGGATTTAGGGGAGATGAAATCCTTCCGTTTTACTTGGACGGAAATCGAGGGCGAGAAAGTTCTTGTTTCCCGAACCGGCTACACGGGGGAAGATGGTTTCGAGATTTATACTTATTCGGCTAATCCAGTGCCCATTTGGGAAACAATCATGGTTCAAGGAAAGGAGCTGGGCTTAGTTCCGGTTGGTTTAGGAGCTCGAGATACCCTACGCTTAGAAGCTTGTCTGATGCTCTATGGTAATGATATTGACGAAACCACCACTGTTCTTGAAGCTGGTTTGAGTTGGATTGTAAAATTTAAAAAGGGAGATTTCTTAGGGCGAGAAGCTCTCCTTAGACAGAAAGAAGAAGGTTTGAAACGAAAAATTGTGGGCTTTGAATTGCTGGAAAGAGGAATTCCTCGTCCTCATTATCCTGTCTATATTAGTAACGAAGAAGTAGGCCAAGTCACTTCGGGCACTTTTTCTCCTTTTTTTAAGAAAAGCATTGGTTTGACCTATCTTCCTCTGGATTACACCGAAGAAGGCACCATTTTTGAGATTGGCATAAGGGGAAAAAGGGTTAAAGCCCAAGTAGTACCGACCCCTTTTTATAAAAGAGAAAAATAATGGCTTTTTAAATAAGGAGGATTAAATGTATCCCAATGATTATTACTATACGCAAGACCATGAGTGGGTAAAGGTCGAAAATGGGTTGGGAGTAGTAGGCATTACTGATTTTGCTCAGAAACAATTAGGAGACGTTGTCTTTGTTGAACTTCCCGAAGTAAACACCCAGTTTGAATTTCATCAAGTTTTAGGGGTTGTCGAATCAGTTAAGGCAGTTTCAGATATCTACTCTCCGATTTCCGGAGAAGTAGTCGAGGTTAATCAAGCCTTAAATGACAACCCGGAATTAATTAACGAAGATCCCCACGGGGAAGGATGGATAGTCAAAATAAAAATAAAAGATGAAACCGAACTTCAACGATTAATGTCCGCTTCAGAATATGAGAAGTATATCGAGGGTATCGAAGAGTAATAATAGTTATTATTTTTCCCCGAAAAGAGGTTAAAAAATGAAATACATTTCTCTTTCTAGTCAAGATATTCAGGAGATGCTAAA